>CAZDQR010000104.1:0-10149 GCA_964507315.1 uncultured Roseivirgaceae bacterium | reverse complement strand
TTACCGCTTGGACAGAAAGCACGAAGAAAGAAGAATATTAATGATTGAGTTTATACTAAACGATAAAAAGGTTGCTACTAACAAACCTACGGGTTCGATTTTAGTTGATTATATCCGATATGATCAGCATTTGAAGGGCACTAAAATTGGTTGTCGCGAAGGTGATTGTGGAGCTTGTACAGTGCTTATTGGCATTTTGATGGATGGAAAGATGAAGTATATACAAGCTACTTCCTGCCTTACACCCTTGGCTAATATTGCCGGAAAGCACATTGTTACAATTGAAGGGCTAAATATGAAAGACCTCAGCCCTATACAACAAGAAATGGTGAATGAATCGGGTACACAGTGCGGGTTTTGCACCCCCGGATTTGTAGTGTCGCTTTCCAATTATTGCCTTACCGAAACAGCACCAACCAATGCGAAGGCCATCGCCTCTATTGATGGCAATATATGCCGTTGCACAGGCTATAAATCCATAGAACGGGCAGCTCATAACATTAACGATTTACTAGTAAATAAAGACCAAAACTCGCCTATTGATTGGCTCATTCACAACCAATTTATTCCAACTTATTTTAAAGATATCCCTCAATTAATCAGCACGTTAAAGATTCCTGTAAAAGTTAATGGAAGGAATAAACTTGTTGGAGGTGGTACCGATTTATATGTGCAGCAACCTGATGAATTAGTGGAGCTAAATGTGAATTCTTCATCCCATTTAGATAATTCTACTTATATAACATTTGAAGAAGGCATTTGCCGTATTGGTGGAGCTACTACGGTAAGCGAATTACAAGCATCGGAACAACTTAACCAGATTATACCCAATTTAAATGCCCATATTAAATTGGTGTCCTCCACTCCTATTCGCAACATTTCTACCATTGCTGGTAACTTTGTAAATGCGTCACCCATTGGAGATTTTACGGCCTTTTTTCTGGCATTAGATGCGCAACTAGCACTTACCGAAAACGATAAGTGCAGAACAATAAACCTAAGAGATTTCTACAAAGGCTATAAGCAACTCGATAAGACGGAAGCAGAAATGATTACCGAAATATCCTTTGTCATTCCTGATAACAATACGCTCTTCAATTTGGAAAAAGTGAGCAAGCGTATTCATTTAGACATTGCCAGTGTTAACACTGCCATTCAAATCAGGGTAGTTGAAAACAGCATTAAAAGCATTCACCTATCTGCAGGTGGGATTGGTCCAATTCCTACTTACCTGAGCAAAACAGTTGCGTATTTACAAGGTAAAGAGTTATCTCCTTCTATAATTAAGGAGGCCAATGACGTTATGCAAGCAGAAATAAGCCCAATGAGCGATGTGAGGGGGACTGAGGAGTATAAACGATTATTGCTCCGCCAATTATTCTACGCGCATTTTATTACTTTATTCCCAAATCAAATTACCCTACCCTCGTTAAGATGAAAAATATAGATTCAAAAGGACACGTTACGGGTAAATCGATTTACGTAGATGACATCCCTACTATTCAAGGCACAGGTTATGGGGTTGTATTCGACTCACCAAAAGCCCACGGCATAATTAAGTCGGTGGATTATTCCATGGCCTTGGCTCTGCCTGGAGTTATTGACATCATCACCCATAAGCATATCCCGGGTGAAAATCAAATTGGAGGCATCTTTCCTGATGAAGAGTTGTTTGCTTCCAAAGAAGTCCATTTTCAAGGGCAACCTATAGCTTTAATTATAGCAGAATCAGAACATATTGGATTCAAAGCTCGCAAACTGATAGAGATTGAGATTGAAGAAAAGGAAGTAATTACCGATCCAAGAGTAGCTCAGCAAAAAGGACAACTCATCTTCCCTCCCAGAACATTTAGCTTAGGGAGTACTACTGACGCTTGGAATGATTGCGACCATGTATTCGAAGGTAAAGTAGAAATAAACGGGCAAGAGCATTTATACATCGAAACTCAAGGAGCTTATGCCCAACCCTTAGAGAATGGGAATATCAAAATTTCGTCTTCTACACAGGGGCCAACTGCTGTGCAACGAGCTTGTGCCAAGGTTTTACAAGTGGGAATGCACACTATTGAAGTAGATGTAGTTCGTTTAGGAGGTGGTTTTGGAGGTAAAGAAGACCAAGCCACCCCGTGGGCGATTATGGCGGCTTTAGGAGCACAACTATTGCATATCCCTATCAAAGTGATTTTGCACCGAATGGATGATATGCGTATGACAGGCAAGCGTCATCCTTACAGTGCTGATTATAAAATTGGCCTCACCAAAGACTTAAAAATTAAGAGTTACGAAGTAACCTTTTTCCAAAATGCAGGTGCAGCTGCTGATTTATCTCCAGCCGTAATGGAGCGCACCTTATTTCACGCAACCAACTCCTATTTTATTCCGAATGTAAAAGCCACTGCCTATAGTTGCAAAACAAACCTCCCTCCAAATACGGCTTTTCGTGGTTTTGGAGGCCCTCAAGGAATGTTTGTAATAGAGTCTGCCTTGGCACAAGCTGCAGAAAAACTAGGCATTGACAGGCAAGAATTGCAAAAGGCCAATCTAATCGTTGATGGAGATGAATTTCCTTACGGGCAAATTGCCGAAGGCGTAGGATTGAATAAAGCCTGGAGTACATTGGAATCTAAATTTAATTTGGAAGCTGTAAAATCAAAGATTTCAGCCTTTAATAAGAACAACGATGCCCTCAAAAAAGGCTATGCCTTAATGCCCATTACGTTTGGCATTTCCTTTACCAAAACGCCTATGAACCAAGCACGTGCCTTGGTACATATTTACAGCGATGGCACCGTAGGCATAAGCACAGGAGCTGTTGAAATGGGGCAAGGCGTAAATACCAAGATGTTGCAGATTGCAGCTAAAATTTTCTCTATTCCTGCCAACAAAATAAAACTGGAGTCAACCAACACAACAAGGGTGTCCAATACCTCACCCACGGCTGCGAGTGCCACTGCCGATTTAAACGGGAAGGCATTAGAGAATGCTTGCAATGCCCTATTAGAACGATTAACTAAATCTGCAGCCAATCATTTAAATGTTGCACACTCTTCTGTTGCATTAAATAAAGAAGCTGTTCTAATTGACGGAAGCCCATCTAATATGAGTTGGACTGAGCTCGTGGATATGGCCTTTTTAGAGCGAGTATGTCTGACCGAAAACGGTCATTATGCCACTCCTCTGATTAATTTTGATAAAGACAAAGAGAAAGGCCACCCTTTTGCCTACCACGTATTTGGATTAGCACTGACTGAAGTTACCCTTGACTGCATTCGTGGCACTTATGATTTTAATGCTGTTAAAATCGTGCACGATTTTGGTAAATCAATGAACCCTACAGTAGATCAAGGGCAAATTGAAGGCGGACTTGTGCAAGGAATTGGATGGATGACCCTTGAGGAGATACGTTATAATGAGGAAGGTCGATTGCTTTCCAATTCGCTTTCTACTTATAAAGTGCCCGATATTTACTCTGTGCCCAAAGAAGTGATTATTGAACCTCTGGAAACTGAAGGTACTGAAATGGCCATTTTAAAATCGAAAGCAGTGGGAGAACCTCCGTTGATGTATGGCATTGGAGCATATTTTGCCATAGAACATGCCATCAAGGCTTTCAACCCGCAGTATCAATCTACTTTTGATGCACCATTTACACATGAGAAAGTACTAACTGCCTTGTATAGCTAATGGCATTCGAATATAAATTAACAAACATCGTTCGAGGGAGTATTATCTATGCCGTGGGAGATACAGCAGCAGCCCTCCTATCGGATGAGTTTAGTTTGCTACGACTTGGAGGAATTTTGTTTATTGGTGCTACCATCTATGCATTAGAAATCCCTAATTATTTCAATTGGATTGATAAAAAAGTTAGTCATACCCATAGTTTTAAATCAAAGATAACACGGGCTTCTTTGGCGATGTTCTACTTTAATCCGCTTTGGATTGCACGACATATTCTGTTCATAAAATTATTTATGGGGCAGTACGACCAAATAAGCTGGGGCTTATTAAGTATTGGTGCCCTTTCGTTTCTGATAAATATTCCACTTTCCTTAAGTGTTAATTATTTGATTCAGAATAAAATTGCCTTGCAACATCGTTTTATTGCTAGTGCCATATTTTCGGGGTTTATGGCCGTGTATTATTCGTTAAGCGCGATTTGGTTTAGTTGATGTTTTTTTTGCTTTTAACTTGACCCATCCCGGATGAAAGAACATTGACTTTAAAACTTTCCACCTTACCGGACCTGTACCGGTATCCCCTTTTATTGCTTAAGAGAAAACCCTTTTAAGATTATTTAAAATACCTTTATCAATATGCAATTTTGGAAAACCATAGCATCTGAACTTAAGAATGGGCACAATCTCGTATTGCTTTATGTAATTGAAAGCAGCGGAAGCAGTCCCGGACGACAAGGATTTACAATGGCTGTGAGTAGCTCAGGCTTACTAACGGGTTCTATTGGAGGTGGCATAATGGAGCATAAACTAGTAGAACTTTGCAAATCAGAATTGCTTAAAGCTCCTTTTGAACCATTCATAAAAAAGCAAATTCACCAATCAGACATTCCATCCAATAAATCAGGCATGATATGCTCTGGAGAACAGACCATTGCATTTTTTTATCTTGGCAAAGCGCAATTATCGCTTGTTCAAAAAATCATGCATGCTAATAGTTCAAAGTATGGGCAATTGGTTTTATCAAACAACGGAATTCAAATAATAGAAGCAAATAATACACCTAACTTTAAGTTAGAAATAGACAATAACCTTCACTGGCAACTAAAAGAACAGCTTAACTTTTCACCTGTATTGTACATAATAGGCGGTGGACACGTAAGCTTAGCCCTTTCAAAGTTCGCGCAGGAAACAGGTTTTGACGTAATTGTGCACGATGATCGCTCTCGTTTAAACACAATGGAAGAAAATAGTTTTGCAAAAACCGTTTATATAGAAGATTATAGCTCGATTAATGGTATAATTCCAAATGGAGAGCGAACCTATGTTGTAATAATGTCATTCGGGTTTAAAACGGATAAAATCATTCTAAAAAGCTTACTTAAAGGCAATTATAATTACTTAGGTATGATGGGCAGTCAGGCCAAAATTGATACCCTTTTCAAAGAATTACGAGAAGAAAGAATTGCCAACAACAAACTTGCAAGAGTATTTGCTCCTATTGGTTTACCCATTGCAAGTAAAACACCTCAAGAGATTGCCATTAGTATTTTATCTCAATTAATAAGAGTAAAAAATAATTAATATTCTTGGTATTATCCTAAGTTAAAGCACTAACTATAAGATAATAATTAAAGTCTATATTTGCCGTAACTTACTTAACTATTATGGCTACTACACCAATCATAAAATTTAATACCCAAGAGGATAATGAATTCTTTTTAGAAGTAACTAAACGGGTTAATGCGTATTTTAAAGAGAATAATATATCTAAACATGCCAATTTGAATATGAAGCTCAAAACGGCATTTATGGTTACCTTATATTTTACCCCTCTTATTCTAATGCTTACAGGAGTCGTAACCTCATTATGGCCAATTATGGGTATGTGGGCATTAATGGGATTAGGTAAAGCAGGTATAGGCTTATCTGTGATGCACGATGCCAACCACGGATCATACTCTACTAATAAATACGTAAATAACACCTTAGGATTCTTAATTAACTTTTTAGGTGCCTACCACGTTAATTGGAAAATTCAACATAACGTATTGCATCATTCGTTTACCAATGTAAACGAGTACGATGAGGATATTACCAACCCCGTAATGCGCTTTTCTCCTGATCAAAAAAGAAAGAAAAGATTTAAATACCAAGCGTTTTATGCGCCATTTTTCTACGGTATTATGACCATTTTCTGGACTGTATCGAAGGATTTTGTTAGACTAATAAATTATGAAAAAAATGGCTTATTGAAACGCCAAGGGTTAACCTTGAAACAAGCCATGTCGCATATGGTGTTTCATAAAATATGGTATTTAACTCTAACTATTGCATTACCAATATTATTGGTAGATGTACTTTGGTGGCAATCAATCTTAGGTTTTTTAATGATGCACTTTATTACAGGCATGATATTAGCCCTCATTTTTCAACCAGCACATGTATTGGAAGATACTAGCTTTTTTGCAGCTGATGAAAACGGAAGTGTAGAAAATAATTGGGCCATTCATCAAATGAAAACAACCTCTAATTATGCCAATGACAGTGTGATATTCTCGTGGTTTATTGGAGGCTTAAACTATCAGGTCGAGCATCATTTATTTGCCAATATTTGCCATGTACATTATCGCCACCTTTCTCCTATTGTAAAAGAAGTGGCCGAAAAATATAATGTACCTTATCATCAGCAAAAAACTTTTTTAAGCGCCTTAACAAGTCATTTTAAACTTCTTAATGAGTTAGGTACAGGCAGTTATGATGATAAACTGGCTGCTGCGTAAATGTTTACTACTGAGGAGGTAGCAGATTATTATAACAACATTCAACCCGTTACCTTAATTGGTGCAAATTAGAGCGGAGCATTTCGTTACATAATGCCATTGGGAGCTATCCCAAGAATCTCTTTGCTAAATCAATAGTAACAAAAATCAAGTATTGATAATACTACTCTAAGATTATCAATACGAATGGGACTAATATATCTAACGGGTTTGATTTTCTTCTCAAATAAAGAGAAGAATCAACTGATAGTACAATACTGGTGCTATCCCATCAACCCTACAAACTGTTTCCACACAAACGTAAAAGATTCCCAAAACACCTTATTTGTATAAAGTGATTAAAGCAAGGTTATGAAACTGCAGGTTAGTAGTAATGATTAAGAAATAAACTGTTAGCCAATTACAATTCGAGACAATTAACCTATATTCGTTGAGTTGTACGGCTTTTCAATTACCCTTAATTAACAACCATTATTAACCTCCACAAATTGACCTCCACAAAACAAGTAATTTATTTTTGGGTGCTATTTGTATTTATAATAGGGAATTTTGATTCCTTAGGACAAACAAACCAAAATACCCTGAATCGAATTGAACAATTAAAATGGAGTCTGGAGGAGAAAGAGCATTTTAAAAAAGCCCTTTTTTTTCAAAAAATGCCAAATTACAATAGAGATAGTGCAAACTTTTACTATGAAAAAACGCTCACTTTATTAGAAAATAAGAAACCGAAGGAGCCATACTTATTCGCTCTAGTATACAGAAATTGGAGCGATTACAACATCAGACATTTCTCATTCTCCATCTTAGATTCCCTTGCGAAAACTGGTTGGAAATACGTTGAAAAATTACCAAACGATAGTGACAACCAAGCCTTCCTTTATAGTTATTTGGTCAATTGGTCAAAGATAAAGTTAGAATCAGGTGACTTAGATACTGCTATCTTATTATTTACAAAAGCATTATCAAAAGTAGAAAATGTAGAAGATGAGGAAATTGCGGCAAACATCTCAATGAACAAAGGCTGGTTTTACCGCAGGTATAATTTGACATCAGAAGATGACCTCAGCCTGAAGAACCTATACCAGAGTTTAAGTTACTATGGCAACCAAGATATAAAAAAGTATCATTTAGAGCTCTTTAATATTTACAAAGGGCTTGTAGGTGTATACGTGAAAACTAGCCCAGATTCTACTTTCTATTACTTAGAAAAAACTGCATCTGTGATAAAATTCAGTAAAAACCCATTAGCCTATGCATGGTATTACTCTTGTTATGGTCGCGAATTGATAACCGAACCCACACATGCAGAAGAAAAACTCAGCAAAAAACAAATAGAAAAAGGAGAAACAAACATTCTCGAGGCCTTGAAGATATTAGAAACTTACCATTTAAGAAACACCACTGTGGAGCCTTATTGCTATGGTTTACTGGGGGACATATACCTACAAAGAGCACAATCTGAATTGGCCCTCAGTTACTATAAAAAGAGTGTCAAGGGGTATATTGATGCAAATTACAGATTATCGGCAGGTGCCATGTTGCAATTCATTTCTGACACATACGTGCAACAAGGTAATTTAGATAGTGCATTATTTTATTTCAAGGAATTTCATAAAGAGTCTGTAAAGTTTGATCAAGAGAAGAACCAACGCAGTTTGAGAGAAAGTGAATTACAGATTGACGTGCTAAAGCGAGACAAGGAGTTAAGATTGAAAGAAGATCAGGCATTTTTGTACGCTATTGCCCTCGGTGTGATTGCTATCATTCTAGGTTTCCTCTATTTTTTCTATAAAAAGCGACAGGTGCGAAACCGCGAGTTGCAGCGATTAAATAATGAACTTGAAAGCAAGAATAAACAGAACGAACTACTCTTAAAAGAGATTCATCATCGAGTAAAAAACAACTTGGAAATGGTAAAGAGCCTCATCTCTTTGCAATCAGCTGAACTTGAAGACTCTGCCACTAAAGACGCCATGATTGCGAGTCAAAATCGAGTGCAGTCGATGGGCATTATTCATCAAAAACTTTACCAAGGCGATAACCTTGGCAGTGTAGAAATGAAAGATTATTTCATCAACCTAAGCGAAGGTATATTAGATAGTTTTGATGCTGATGATAAAGTAAAAATTGAATGCGCAATGGAGCAGCTCGAACTAGATATTGATACAGCCGTTCCTGTAGGCCTTATTGTAAATGAACTATTAACCAATGCACTTAAATATGCGTTTCCTGACGATAATAAAGGAAAAATCAACATTTCGCTGTCTAAACTTGATGCAGACACTTTGCAATTAACAGTCTCTGATAATGGCATTGGCAAAGAAGCTAACTCAGCACCTAAGGGAACAGGTTTTGGCACTCAGCTCATACAATTATTAACACAGCAATTAAACGGGCAAATGCAAGAAGAAATTTCCGAAGGAATGACGGTTTCGTTTCAATTTAAACTAGATAATGCAGCTTAAATATGGATAATACTATCAAAATATTGATTGTAGAAGATGAAATGATAATTGGGGCAAACATTGCGATGCTGCTGACAAAGCTTGGGTATAATGTTTCAGGAATATTGCCTCGTGGAGAAGAGGTAATGGATCATATTTTAACCAATAAGCCCGATATTATTTTATTGGATATTCAATTAAAAGGCCAACTCGATGGCATTGAAACTGCCGAACTAGTTAATAAAGAATGTAACATCCCAATTATCTTTCTTACTGCTAACAGTGATGATACCAATTTTAACCGAGCAAAGGCTACCAATCCTAAAGCATTTATTTCGAAGCCATTTAAAAAATTAGACTTACAACGAGCCATTGAACTTTGTGTAAACAGTTTAATGGCTTCTAACAATAATGCCGAACAAGATGGGCAAGAAATGAAGCCTCTGGTGCTGGAGGATCGCATTTTTGTGAAGCATAAAGAGCGGATGGTAAAACTGCTTATCGGTGATATTTATTATATTGAAGCAGAGCGCAATTACTGCAGAATAATTACTCGAGAGCAAACCTATTTACTTGTTATTACCTTAAAAGAATTGGACGAAAAATTACCATTGGAGCATTTTTTAAGAGTCCATCGCTCTTTCGTTGTAAACCTTGCCCAAGTAGATGAAGTAGCCGTAGATCACGTAATTGTGGCAAAAAAAGCCATCCCTGTTAGTAAGTCGTGTAAGGAGGAACTTATGAAGAGAATACAAACGATTTAAATTGTAACGAATTAAAGTCAGCAAGTGACTCTTTACTTCTTTTCTTCTCTGAGGCACGAAGAGCCTTATCCAATTTTAGTCATAAACCTTGCAAAGTAAGAACGTGAGTTGCTAATAAACGCGCACTATAATTTGGAATTCATTCTGAGTAGATTGCTCACTAAATATTATAAAGACGTATAAGATGCTTCCTGCGTCAGCATAAAAAAAACAAAACTCTAACCCTTTAGCCCAACTTTATCGGATCTGTTCCGGCACCGCCTTTTTACATTATTAAATGGGCTTTGTGGAGCTCATAGATTATGGGCTTTAACGCTAAATAATGACAGTCCTACTGGCATTATAGCTATGCTAGAAGGTGATCAATCAGCTATTACGTCATTGGCTGGCGTAAGAACAGACAATCTTTCTTGGTTTACCAACCAAGTGGATTGTACTTTAAAATGGGCTCGGTAGAGCCCAGAGATTACCGGGTCTT
>CAZDQR010000103.1:0-10208 GCA_964507315.1 uncultured Roseivirgaceae bacterium | reverse complement strand
TACTTCTAAATAATGTTATTTTAGAATGAGTTGCAATGCATTCTTTGTGAACGACACGATTTTCTTTGTGAATGATAGGTTTTTCTTTGTGAATGAAATTTCTTCACTTCTTTTACACTTGTTTTAATTGCACTATTCCAATGCATTTTCTTGTTATTTAGTAAGAAAACGAACCAAGGAATAGAAATAGCTTCTACTCCAGTCAGCTGGCGAATAATTTATAAATAACAATACCACCAGAAAACGTTGAGTTTATTGGGCGGTATTTCATCTGCTAACTTACTTGCGTTAAGAAGTATTCCTACTTCGATAATTTCTCCTCTCTATATCTTAAGACGTAACCACAAAATGATTTGCAGAAAGCGATAGCAAAGAACCCTATAAGCACAAAAGGTACTCACATATCACCATCTATGTAAGATCAGTTTCATAATCCAACTTTTTGTAATAAATTGCTCTTCGCTATAATTAAAATACAACTAACAATCCAATCAATGAAAAAACTAGCTTTAATACTAGGTGTTGCCATTTTTATGGGGGCTTGCACTCCAGTAAATGAAGAGAATTCAGATAGCCTGAGCATCGAATTTGAAAAATACACTTTAGAAAATGGCTTAGATGTAGTCCTACATCAAGATAAATCAGACCCTATTGTATCTATTGCCATTATGTATCATGTGGGTTCTAACAGAGAAAAACCAGGAAGAACAGGATTTGCACACTTGTTTGAGCATATTCTATTTCAAGAATCTGAGAATGTACCACAAGATCAATTTTTTAAGAAAATTCAAGATGCAGGTGGAACCTTAAATGGAGGTACTTGGCAAGATGGCACCGTGTACTACGAAGTAGTACCTAAAAATGCACTGGAAATGGTTATGTGGATGGAATCTGACCGAATGGGGTATTTAATTAATACCGTAACTGAATCTGCTTTTGCAAATCAGCAAGAAGTAGTACAAAATGAAAAGCGACAACGAGTAGATAATAACCCTTACGGACATACAGGCTACGTAATTGATAAAAATATTTACCCTGAAGGCCACCCATATAATTGGCAAGTGATAGGTGAATTAGTTGACCTTCAGAATGCTACCGTAGAAGATGTAAAAGAATTTTATAGCAAATTTTATGGTGCTAATAATGCAACACTCGTAATTGCTGGAGATTTTGAAAGTGAAGGTACAAAAGCCTTGATTGAGAAATATTTTGGTGAGCTTAAAAGTGGACCAAATGTTCCTCCATTGAAAACACAGTTAACAACACTTGAGGCTACAAAAAGAGTGTATCACGAAGATAATTTTGCACGTGCAGCACAACTAAATATGGTTTGGCCAGCAGTTGAGCAATATAATAACGATGCGTATGCCTTAGATTTTCTTGCTGAACTACTATCAGAAGGAAAAAAAGCACCTATGTATAAGGTATTAGTTAAGGAGAAAAATTTAACTTCAAGTGCAAATGCATGGAACCGCGCAAGCGAAGTTGCAGGTGTATTTAGGGTGTCTATTACTGCAAATGATGGAGTTTCTTTAGACTCGGTTGAACAGGCAGTGCTCGAAAGCTTTGCTAAATTTGAAGCGGAAGGAATTACCGACAAGGATGTTGAACGTATTAAAGCAAGATTGGAAACTCAATTTTACAATGGCATTAGCAGTATTCTTGGCAAATCGTTTCAACTTTCGCAATACAACACTTTTGCAGGCGACCCAAAATACATAGAACAAGATATAGCCAACACAAAAGCGGTTACCAAAGAAGATGTGTTAAACGCTTATAATACGTACATAAAAGATAAACCTTACGTAATTACCAGCTTTGTACCCAAAGGAAAGTTAGACCTAATAGCTTCTAATTCTGAAAAGGCCAATGTAGTTGAAGAAGAAATTAAAGAGAATGTAGAAACAGAAGTAACTGAATCTACTGATGAAATAGCTAAGACTCCTTCTAACTTTGATCGTTCAATAGAACCAGAAAAAGGCCCTACACCAGAATCAATCATACCTACACAATGGAATGCTAGTTTAGGCAATGGAATGAATGTGTATGGCATTCAACAAAATGAACTGCCACTTGTACAAATAAGCTTGGTAATAAATGGTGGCCACTACCTTGATGATATTAATAAAAATGGCGTAGCCAACCTTATGACAGATATTATGATAGAAGGAACAGCTACTAAAACACCTGAAGAGCTTGAAGAAGCGATTGACTTGCTAGGAGCGAGTATTAATATGTATACGTCCAGCCAAAGCATTACAATTACTGCTAATTGTTTATCAAGAAACTACGATGCGACTATGGCATTAATTGAAGAAATATTGCTTCAACCAAGATGGGACGAAGAAGAATTTGAGTTAATTAAAACAAGAACAATTAACCAAATAAAAAGGAGTGCAGGCCAACCAAATAGCGTTGCGAGGTCAGCTTATAATAGATTACTCTACGGCAATGACCACATTCTTGGGTACCCATCCACAGGTAATGAAACCGATGTGGAAGGTATTACCATGGATGACTTAAAAGAATTCTATGCTAAAAATTTCTCTCCTTCGGTAACTAACTACCATGTAGTGGGTAGCATTGACCAAGAAAAGGTAATGAGCACTTTAGAGAGCCTTAATACCAATTGGGCGGCTAAAGAAGTGGCTACACCTACCTATAGCATGCCTCAAAATTCAGGAAAAGCTAATTTGTACTTTGTTGATATTCCTCAATCAAAACAGTCGGTAATCAACATTGGTTACAGTGCTATGGCTAGAACGGATAAAGATTTCTACCCTGCCACTGTAATGAACTACAAACTAGGAGGTTCTTTTAGCGGTAATGTAAACTTGATTCTTCGCGAAGAAAAAGGATATACCTATGGAGCAAGAACCTATTTTAGTGGTGATACTCAGTCAGGTTCTTTTACTGCTTCTTCTAGTGTAAGAACTAACACAACCTATGAATCTACCAAAATTTTTATGGAAGAGATGGAGAAATACAGAGAAGGAATTTCTCAAGAAGATCTTGATTTTACTAAAAATGCTATGATTAAATCAAACACTAGAAAATTTGAGACTCTTGGCTCATTAATTAGACTGTTACAGTCTAGAAGTGCATATGGCTTACCAGCCAACTATGTTAAAAACAATGAAGAAACGGTAAAAAATATGACCTTGGAGCAACATAAAGAGCTCGCTCAAAAATATATTACGCCAGATAAAATGTCATATGTAATTGTAGGAGATGCAGCCACTCAATTCGAGCAATTTAAAGATGCTGGATTTGATAATGTTATGCTCATTGATAAGGATGCTAATGAAATTAAAATTCCTTTAACTGTAGATGTAAATAAATAAAATTTATAAGAAAACTAGAATGCCCCTGTTCAAATTGTTTAATAGGGGCATTTTTAACAAATTAGAACCTTAAATTTACTTTGCTATTCACAATTAACACTCTCGGCTAAATTATCTTTGCATTGTCTATCTTATAACGTAGTATCCGTTATGGGTTAAACAAACCATTTTACAAGATCAATTTTTATTAAAAAAATAGCACAATATTGTCCAATCATAATACCAAAACAAATCACTCAATGAAAAACAAACTAATTCTTGCACTTTTGGCAACTTCTATTTTCTGGGCTTGTACAGAAACAGAAAAACCTTTTCAAACTAAAACGGCTGAAGAAGGAGGCTATTCTTATGAGTATGTAGAAGGCGATCCTTTAAAAACCAGAATCTACACATTAGATAACGGACTTAAGGTATATCTTAGTTATTATGCTAATGCACCTCGTATTCAAGTGTATACACCTGTAAAAGCCGGAGGCAAAAACGACCCAGCTTCAAACACTGGCTTGGCCCATTATTTAGAGCATATGATGTTTAAGGGCAATGATAAATTTGGTACTGTTGATTACGCCAAAGAAGAGGTAATGCTAGATAGTATTGAAGCTATGTTCAATCATTATGCAACACTAACCGATGATGCAGAACGTAAGACCTATTACGAGCAAATAGATGCCTATTCTAACGAAGCAGCCAAGCTTGCTATCCCTAATGAGTACGACAAGATGTTGTCGCTTATTGGCGGCAAAGGATTAAACGCTTATACTACTGAAGATAGAACAGTTTATACAGTGGACATCCCATCTAACGAAATAGCTAGATTTTTAGAAATTGAAGGGTCTCGATTTAGCAAAATTGTTAACAGATTATTCCATACCGAATTAGAAGCAGTATATGAAGAGAAAAACAGATCGTTGGATAATGATGGATGGAAAGTGTATGAAACACTTTACAAAACAATGTTTACAAAGCACCCTTACGGAACACAAACTGTAATTGGCACAATAGATCACCTTAAAAACCCCTCAATAACTAATATTAAAGCTTACTTCGACACCTATTATAAGCCCAATAATGTTGCTATTTGCATGAGTGGTGAACTCGATTTTACAGAAACCATTCAACTAATTGATAAGAATTTTGGCGATTGGAAACCTAATAATGAGCTACCTACGTGGACTAAGATTGAAGAAGAGGCTATTACTGAACCTAGAATTGTAGAGGTTTTTGGCCCTGACGCAGAATCGCTACAAATGGGATATAGGTTTGATGGTACAGGCTCAGATGAGTATATAAAAGTTCAATTGATTGATATGCTATTGAATAACTCAAAAGCTGGGCTCATCGATTTGAATTTAAAACAAAAACAAACCGTTTTAAATGCAGGTTCCTATGTTGATAATATGAACGATTATTCCGTTCATACTCTTTACGGAAATGCAAAACAAGGTCAAAGCCTAGAAGAGGTAAAAGACCTCATTCTGGAACAAATCGAATTAGTAAAAAAAGGAGAGTTTGATGATTGGTTACTAAGTGCAGTAATCACAGATTTTAAAAAATCACAAATGAGTCAAAACGAAAGTAATAGAGCTAGAGCTAATTCTATGGTAATGGCTTTTACGAACGATATTCCTTGGAGTGAGTACATCCAAAGAATTGATAAAATGGAGAAAGTTACAAAAGAAGAATTAGTAGCATTTGCCAATGAAAACTATAGCGATAATTATGTAATCGTGTATAAGCGAAGCGGTGAAGATCCCAATAAGCTAAAGGTTGATAAGCCTTCGATAACCAAAGTTCCATTAAATAGAGATGTTAAATCTGATTTTCAGAAAGCCATTGCAGCAGAGGAAGTAAAAAAACTTTCACCTGTTTTCTTAGATTTTAAAGCAGATATTAATACGGTTAATGTTAATAACGTTGAAGTACTGGCCAAGGTAAATAATGAGAATGAGCTATTTGAACTAACTTATTTATTAGATATTGGTAAAAACGTAGATCCTAAATTGGGCATTGCAGTAGAGTATTTAGAGTTTATTGGCAACGATAAATTTAACTCAGAAGAACTACAAAAAGAGTTGTATAAAATAGGCTGTGGATTTAGTGTTTTTGCTTCAACAGATCGCACCTATGTAACCCTTTCTGGCCTTAACGAAAATATGGAAAAAGCAACTGAGCTGTTCGAATCCTTACTGGCTCACCCTGCCGCTGACCAAACAGCTCTGGATAATATGATTGATCGAACACTTAAATCTCGTTCTGATGCTAAAAAGAGCAAAAGTAACATATTATGGAGTGGCTTAAGAAATTACGCCAAGTATGGAGCGGATAACCCATTCACCAATGTACTTAGCAACCACGACCTACAGCAACTAAAAGCTGAAGAGCTAACAAACATCATTAAAGGAATTACAAAATATCCTCATCGAGTGCTTTATTATGGGCCAAGGCAAACTAATGAATTGCAGACTTTTTTAGCTAAATACCATAAAACACCTGCAGAGTTTACTCCTATTCCAACACTTAAGGAGTTTGAAGAACTGCCCATTGATAAGCCAATGGTCTATTGGGCAGATTATGATATGGTGCAAGCAGAAATCGTGTTTCAATCTAAAAGTGATGAATACAATGTTAAACTAACTCCTGCTGCTCGATTATTTAACGAGTATTTTGGTGGAGGAATGAATAGTATTGTATTCCAAGAAATTAGAGAAGCGCAAGGATTGGCTTACTCTGTATTTTCTAGTTATTCACAAGGCAGCAAAGCAGATAAATCGGATTACTTGTTTGCTTACATTGGCACCCAAGCAGATAAGCAAGGAGAAGCTATGGATGCGATGATGGAGTTATTAAACAATATGCCTGAATCCGAAGGCGCTTTTGAAATTGCCAAAGAAGCCATTCAAAATAAAATTGAAAGCGAACGTATAACTAAATCTGATGTGATTTGGAATTATATTAATGCCAAGGACAAAGGCGTTGATTACGATGTTCGTCAGGATGTGTATAAGCAAGTAGCTACCATGACTTTTGACGACCTTAAAGCTTTTCAAGAAACCTACATAAAAGGCAAAACCTATGTAACGGTTTTAGTCGGCTCCCGAGATAAAATTAATTTCGAAGAGCTTGCCAAATATGGCGAAGTAAAAGAGCTTAGCTTAGATGAATTATTTGGGTATGAAAATACCATTTATGTAGAATCTAAATAGCTTATTCTTAACAAAGAAAGGCCCTTCAATATGACTATTGAAGGGCCTTTCTTATAATAGATAACTTCCCAAAAGAGAGATTGGGGTTTTATTCTTCCGTTTCTGGCGAAATATATTTATAAACTACCCCTGCTAAAATTGCTCCAACAATTGGTGCTAGCCAAAATAGCCACAATTGGCTAATAGCCCAATCGCCAACAAATAATGCTTGGCTTGTGCTTCTTGCAGGATTTACAGAAGTATTAGTTACAGGTATGCTTATTAAATGAATTAATGTGAGGCCTAAACCAATAGCTAAACCAGCCATTCCCTTAGGTGCTTTAGAATGTGTAGCACCAAGTATGATAATTAAAAACATAAAGGTCATTACAACTTCCGTTGTTAATGCAGCCATCATACCATAACCTCCAGGAGAATGTTCTCCAAAGCCATTAGCTGCGAAACCACCCAATTCAAAGCCATGTTTTCCACTAGCAATTAAATATAAAATTGAGGCCCCTGCGATTCCACCTAAAACTTGCGCACTTATGTAAGGCAGTAATTCTTTTTTATCAAATCTACCCCCTGCCCATAACCCAACAGATACGGCAGGGTTAAGGTGGCAGCCAGAAATATGCCCAATAGCATAGGCCATTGTTACAACAGTAAGCCCAAATGCGAGGGCCACGCCTACAAATCCGATACCTAGTTCAGGATAGGCTGCAGCTAAAACGGCACTACCGCACCCTCCTAAAACAAGCCATAAAGTGCCAATAAATTCTGCTACTAATTTCTTCATACAATTTGGTTTTGGTTAATATAAGTATTCAAGATAGTGATTATTAAAGAAATACAGCACTGCTAATACCAAAAGCCTCTTTCTGAAATCAAGATCAAGCATTTTACACCCGTAACATAAGTCACTTGAATATTTACTTTTTAAGAATACTTTTACATAATGAGTTTAGAAATACCAAAAGAAGAATACGAAGCCATTAAAAAGATGATTGGCAGTGATAAAAGTGTCGTGGGCATAGATGCTGTAGAAACACACATCATCATTATTCATAAGTTAATGCAGATTGAAAAACGGTTAGATGCCCTTGAAGAAAAGTCAAATGCGTAGTCTATTCATTTTCGTACTAGTCATTCTTCCCTCGTTAACTTACGCTCAAGGTTATAAGCAAAAGCAATTTGATAAAATGCTGAATGGCCTAATTCAGCATTCAGTATCTGAAATGGAGGCAAAAAACGTAGAGTTCGATCCTAGCATAATTTACTTGGATGCCCGCGAAATAAATGAGTATAACACCAGTAAAATAACTAATGCACAATGGGTTGGCTATAACGACTTTGATATTAGTCGTGTTGAAAATTTAGACAAAAACCAACAAATAATAGTGTATTGCTCCATTGGCTACAGGAGTGAAAAAGTGACAGAAAAACTAAAAGATGCAGGTTTTACAAACGTAACCAATATGCTAGGCGGCATTTTCGAATGGGTTAATTACAAAAAAACAGTGGTTGATTCCAGCAATATAGAAACTCATTCCGTACACGGTTTTGATAAGGAATGGAGTAAATGGCTAAATGGTGATTTAGTGGAAAAGGTGTATAACTAAATACCCGTTTCAATACCATCTAAACTTTGGCTGTTTCTTTCTTTCCAATAGTCTTTCACTCCAGATTCTCCTTTTTTATCTGTCCAAACTTCTAGCGTGTCTCGCTCTCCTTTATACTCCATAAAAGGCACGGCAAAACCACAAGAGGTTTGTACCATATCCACTTTCATATCAATTAATTGCCTAGCACCAAGCTGGTTTGGAAATAGATCCACATAGGTTTTCCATTCCTTATCTCTTGGGTGATATGTTTTGGCGGTACCATAAAGCCTTAGAATAAGAGATTTGGCTTCGAAGGAGCAAAACATAATAGTCATTCTGTTATTATGTAATAAGTGGGCTGCTGTTTCATTTCCACTACCTGTTAAATTTAACCACATAACTCTGTTCTCATCTAATACTCTAAAAGTATCCATCCCTTTGGGTGAAAGATTAATTTTACTCTGGTCGGCTGCAGTAGCCACAAAATAGATTTTCTGGTCGTTAATAAACGAAGCAAATTCTTCTGAAATTGATTGGTATTGGGTTGCCATAATTGCTGCTACTCTAATGAATTATCAAATTTATACCCTAGCTTTTTCAACTCTTTCTGGCTTAACTCAATAATGTTAACATCCAGTTTAATGGGAGTCAAAGGCGTATCAAGGCTATCAGTTTTAACGGCTGCAATCTCATCCAGCACATCCAACCCTTTAAATATCTGACCAAAAATCATATAATCACCATCTAATCGAGGAAGCCCTTCTTTATTTTGAACAATGTAAAACTGGCAGCCTGCAGATAGTTTTTCAGCATTACCATCTCTTCCTATGCCAACCGCTCCATAAACATGCTTAATGCTATCATTAAACTCTGGCTTAAGTAAATAAGGAGAATCGCTAAAGCCTGCAGGTCTATCGGGGCAGCCACCTTGAATTACAAAGTTTTTAATAACCCGATTAAATGTAAGGGTATCCCAATAATTGGCGTTCGCCAATTTTATAAAGCTGGCTTTATGGTTTGGTGTTTTATCATACATCCAAAAAAGCATCTCCCCTTGCTCCGTTTTAATCTGGCCAATTTTATACTTTTCTATTTGCTCCGGTTTGGTGCAAGAAAAATTATACGTAAGTAATACAAGTAGTAAATATCGGTGCATAATAAGCTAGGTTTCAATGTTATTTAAATAATGAAGGTACTCATAAATATACATTTGGCACAACAAGTTTGATGATTCAATTATTATCGTAATTTTAGAAAATGGCAACCCAATTAAAAGACCCAGGATTAGGCTCTAAATACGATGGAAAAGTTAAACGACTCATCAACCAAGATGGGTCCTTTAATATAAAAAAGGTTGGCATTGGATCTAACATCAGAGACACTTATCACAGCTTAATAAATATGAGCTGGACAAGGTTTTTGCTGCTTGCTCTCTTGATGATTTTTATGATTAACATTGGGTTTGCACTTATCTATGTGGCCATTGGAGTAGAGCACTTGCAAGGCGATGTTGAAGGCGATACCATAGATAATATATTACAATCATTATACTTCAGTTTCCAAACATTTACCACGGTGGGTTATGGCCAAATTGTACCTGTAGGCGTATTAATTAATTTCGTTTCTTTTTTAGAATCTACCACAGGGTTAATGGTTTTTGCAATAATTACTGGCTTGTTATACGGCCGTTTTTCAAAACCAAGTATGCGTATTTTATACTCACAAAAAGCCTTAATTGCACCTTATAAAGATGGGTGGGCTTTTATGTTTAGAGTAACCAATATGCGAAAATCCACCCTTATTGAATTGCATGCAAGTGTGTCGATGTCAATGGTTGAAAAGAGCAATGGGGAAAAAAATCGAAAATATTATCGCTTGCCTCTCGAAATTAAATTCATAGAGTTTTTCCCTGCTAGTTGGACTATTGTACACCCAATTGATAATGCCAGTGAGTTAAAAAACTTGGATTTGAGCCAGTTAACTAATATGGAGGCCGAATTTATTATTCAGCTCAAAGGATTTGATCAAACTTTTAGCCAAAGTGTTCATTCGCATTTTTCCTATATGAGCAACGAAGT
>CAZDQR010000102.1:0-10281 GCA_964507315.1 uncultured Roseivirgaceae bacterium | reverse complement strand
AGATATGCAATTTACAAAGATTATATTATGTAGCTAAGTGATTATCTCTAAAAGGTATTATTCTTCCTAATAAATAAAAATTTATTAATTTCTGATAATATTTCAGACCCAATTATTTAAATCTGTACTAATTCCATTTATCTTAGTTGCTTAAACCAAGAAAAATGGAATTAGTATCTAAACATATGCCTACCATTGAGCGGGCAATTCAAGCAATTCACGAACGTACTTTCTTTGCTCAATATCCTGAGCACCCATCGCCTAAAATTTATGGCGAAGAGGCAGATAAAAATGGGCGAAAAGCATTTCAAGCACAATTAGGTAATAAGTTTGATGAGTTATTACAAGGCGATTCAGCAAATTGGATTGGAGATGAAGAATCTCCGTATATGCAAGATCCATTAAACATTACATATCCATCTTTTACGGCCGAAGTACTAATTTCAAATGCCGATGAAGCTTTTCATCAGTGGCGTAAGGTAAAAGCTGATAAACGAGCGGCTATTTTAGTCGAGTCGTTAGAGCGAGTTAAAGAACGATTTTTTGAAATTGCTTACGCCACAATGCATACTACTGGGCAAGGCTATATGATGGCGTTTCAAGCCTCCGGCCCTCATGCAGCAGATAGAGCATTAGAAGCAATTGCAATGGGCTACGAAGAGCTTACGCGTTTTCCTGAATCTGTAGTTTGGGAGAAGCCAATGGGTAAGTATAATCTAAAGCTTGTGAAAGAGTGGAGGGCTATTCCTAAAGGAATTGGAGTAGTAATTGGCTGTTCTACTTTTCCAACATGGAACTCTGTACCAGGCATGTATGCCAGTTTAGTTACCGGTAATCCTGTAATTATTAAGCCACACCCAGGAGCCATCTTGCCAATGGCTATTTTTGTGGCTGAGTTACAAAAAGTATTAAAAGAGGAAGGGCTAAATCCTAGTATTTGCCAATTAGGAGTTGATAGCTTTAGTAATATGATTACCAAAGAGCTAGCGGAAGATAAACGAGTTAAAATTATTGATTATACTGGTAATTCTATTTTTGGTAATTACTTAGAAGACTTAAAAGGCAAATTCGTTTTTACCGAAAAAACAGGAGTTAATTCAGCCATTATCGATTCTGCTGATAATATTGATAAGGTAATTGGCAACTTGGCCTTTTCATTATCCCTTTATTCAGGACAAATGTGTACAGCTCCTCAAAATTTTTACATCCCAGCTTCGGGTGTTAAAACTCCAGAGGGTGTTGTTAGTTTTGATGAGTTTGCTCAAAAGTTTGCAGATAATATTCAAGGCTTGGTGGCCAACCCTAAAGCAGGACCATTTGTACTTGGTGCTATCCAAAATAAAAACACCTGTACGCGAGTAGATGAATTTGGTGCTGGTAAGGGTAAAGTGTGGTTAAGTTCAGGTGAAGTTGAAAACCCAATGTTTAAAAATGCTAGAACAGCCACTCCGTTGGTATTGGAGGTTGATGCGCGAAATAAAGAAGAATTTAGCCAAGAACTATTTGGCCCCATTGCCCTTTTAATTAAAACTGAAGATACCAATCAGTCGGTGGCCTTAGCGAAAAAAATGGCCTTAGAGCACGGGGCCATTTCATGTGCGGCATATTCCACCGATTCCGAAATAAAGGAAATGATTGCAGACGAAATGTCGTTGGCAGCAACGCCTGTTTCATTCAACCTCACAGGTGGCATTTATGTAAACCAGCATGCTGGCTTCTCCGATTTTCATGTAACAGGAGGCAACCCAGCTGGCAATGCTTCATTTACTAACCCAGAATATGTGATTAAACGTTTTACGTGGGTTGGGATGAGAGAGCCAATGAGTTAGAAACAGAATCTCTCGCTAGCACATCGCAAACTTGCGTAGTTGGAGATTTTGCATCAAATTTTCTTAACTTCAAATGTTAACAAAGGCAGAGAGCTATGTGGTATATAATTGTATTAGTGGTATTCGGAATTCTTTACTATTTATCAAAATTTGGAAAAAATGAGACGACAAGCAATAAGGTTTCACAAAGCAATAGCTCCTCGTACAAATTTCTTAAAGATGGGATACATACTTACGAAATAACTGGAATTCAGCATTACTTAGAAGGCAAACCTAATATGGAATACCGTAATTTTATAGGGCACGTAAGTACCGAGTATAATCAGTATGACAAAAATGCCATAGCTGTTTATGATACGGATTATGATCAAATTGGATTTACTCCAAAAGGACACCAAAGGGCACACCATACTATTAGTAAAATGTATGGTGGTAAAGTACTTTGCTGGGGAAATGTAAAAAATAATAACGGCTTTTGGAGTGGCTATGTGAATATACCAGTGGGATACAATTTCGAAAAGTTAGAAGAAATATACGATAAGGGTATCATACTAGTTAAGGCTAAAAATAACGGTGATTTATCTATTCATAAGTTTGAAAGTATATTTGCTAAACTAACAGAATTATGAAAAGTACTGGTTTCTCTAGCTAACTGCCTATCTAGCGCAACTTGTGTTTAAAAAGATCTCAATAAATTATAAAAAAGCACCTAAGAAAGAATTAAGTGTAATCGGCACAAGTTGAAAGCTTGCGGGGCTTGGTCGGTAAAATTTTAAATTGCTTCTAATTTTTCAGCCATCCAAAATTTTATGAGTGCTTGTCGAGTTACTCCCATCCTTTTTGCTTCTCTGTCGAAAGAATCAACCATCCAAATTGGGAAATCTACGTTTACACGTTTTTGCTCATAATTAACTCTTTTAGTTTTAGAAGAATCAAAATAGTCAAGGATGTCTTCCTCGTTTGCATCAAACTTTTTATCTAAATCGGCAGTCTTCATTTTCTTGTTATTAATTACCTAATGGTTTAGCTCTATAAAGTTTTATTTCATTGGCTCGTGCCCTTCGTACAGAAATTATCCGAATCTTCGAGTTTCTAATAGTTGTAATTGCAGACCAATGTTTGTTCTTTATTATTCCAATATATAATACCCTTACCTCGTTCAAATTTTTAGCGGGCAATTCTAATAAGTATATATCCTTCCAAAGCTGCTTAGCCTGATTAAAGTCAATTCCATGTTTTATTAAGTTGGAATTACTTTTAATGGGGTCGAATTCAAATTTCATTTGTATGTAATAAAGGTATAATAAAGGTATATAAAAAGCATAATAATTGGCGAATATTTTTAAAATTGGATTTCCCCACAAATAGTTAAATGCAAACATCTTAAAAGATACTTCATATTTAATGGGGTAATTTTGCTCCTTTTATAAAGCACAAATTCTTTTATGAAAGTTTATAACCCTTTCTATTTTCTTGGAGCACTCATAATGCTATTCTTAACCTCAATAGGTTCCTATTCGCAACCATTAGAAACAACAGTACAACGAGGCCATACAAGGGCTGTTCAATCAGTGGATTTTAGCCATGATGGTGCTTTTATTATTTCTGGAAGTGAGGATAAAACCATTAAGTTATGGGAGGTAAGTTCAGGTAGAGAACTCCGAACCTATAATGGGCATCAATCCATTGTAAACGATGTGCTGTTTACCTCAGACGATAAAACCCTTATTTCTGCTTCTAAAGATGGGCATATCTATTTTTGGGATGTAATTACGGGTAATATAATCAAAGGGTATGAGCAACCTAAAGAAAATATTTTAAGGTTAGCACTAAGTCCTGATGGCAACTATTTAGCCGTGGGCAGTACAGGTGATAAAATAAATGTGTACGACACAAGGCTCGATTCTATTATATACTCTGTAAAAGGCTCACGAATGGCTCGTGATAATGTGTTTATTAATGCCCAAGGCACTAAACTTATTACGGGGCTCGATAATCGTAGAGTAATAATTTATGAACTCTCTACAGGGGAACTCTTGAAAGAGTACGCTCCAAGTGATGGTTTTTGTGGAGGCTGTATAACACAGGGTATAACAACACCAAATGATGAATTGATTTTGGCTACGCGAGATGTAGGAATACACCTCTATGAAAAGGATAATCACATAAAAACATTTTGGGAGGAGCCTGAAGAGAATTTTTCTGCACTTAATATTAGTGGAAATGGAGATGTATTAGTTTCTGTAGATGAAGATTCTGTGGTTGTTTGGGACGTACTCAAAGGCAAAAAGAATTATACCTTAGACAATAAGCAAAAAGAACTGTTTCCAAAATATGGTATTGACTTAACCTATAAAATTGTTGAACGTAGATCAGATCAATTTAATGATGCCAATTTTAGCCCTGATGGCCGTTGGCTGGTAACAGGTGATAACAGTAATATCATTACTTTATGGGATGCTAAAACGGGTAATAAAGCTTCTTCATTTTATGGGTATTTGAGTTTTCCACCTGAGGACGGTTTGGGGTTTGACCCTAATTCGTATTGGGAAAGTTTTACAAGTAGCTTACTAACATTAAAAAACGATGTTCAACTTTCGCCTGATGGCAAATATGCCTATCGTTCAAAAATCGGCTTTGAGGTGCGTAAATGGGAATTGGCAACCGGGCAAATAGTGCAACGGTATGGCGGCCATACAAAAGTGGTATTAGATTTTGCACTCTCCAAAAATGGCAGCCAATTGCTAACAGGTAGTGGTGATAGAACGGCACATTTATACGATGCCAATACCGGAGAGCTGATAAAAGAATTTAAAGGCCATCGAGATTTGGTTTGGGATGTTGGGTTTAGCCATGATGAAACCAAAATTGTTACTTCGAGCAGCGATGGCTCAGTAAGAGTGTGGGATATTGAAACAGGAGCCCAACTAACTTATATTTACCTTAGTGACGACCGCAAAAAAATATCCACAGGTTATACTGTTAAATTTTCACCCAATGATCTTTATCTTTTCATAGGCAATACGCAAGGCAAGCTAGAGCGGTGGGAGATTGGCACTGGTAAAAAAGTGCAAGAGTTTGTAGGGCATACCAATGTTTCTATGGATTTTGAGTTTTTTGATAATGGTAAAAAACTAGCTTCGGTAGGATGGGATAATTCTGTTAGAACTTGGGATATGGGTTCAGGATTTCAAATTAGAAAATTTGATGCCCACCAAGATCCTGTGCATGCAGTAGCTATTAGTACTAATAATAGTTGGATGGCCACTGCTGGAACAGATCGAATTGCTATCCTCTGGGATATAAATTCCGGCAAGCTTCTAAAGAAATTTGTGGGGCATAAAAGCATTATTTCGGCTGTTCAATTTTCTCCAGATAATAAGCATCTTATCACTGGCAGTATCGATGGAATAACAAAAATCTGGGATTTAGAAACAGGCCTAGAAGTGATCACTCATTTTGTTATTGGAAAAAATGATTGGCTTGTAAAAAACAAAAAAGGTTATTTTAGTGGAACGGATGGCGCTCAAAAACAAGTATTTTTTGTAAAGGGGAATGAGAGCTTTTCACTGGATCAGTTTTTTAATGAGTACTACGATCCTAAGGTGCTAAAGGGAGTACTGGGTGAAACATCAAGTAGGAATACATTGCTGGAAAAACTTAATAAATTTCCTCCTCCAGTAATTGAGATTGAATACCCAACCTATGGGTTGTCACAGAAAACAACAGCAATTGATGTACTCACTAAAACCATAAATAAAGGAGGTGGAATTAAGTCCATAGCCATTTATCATAATGGTAAAATTATTGAAACACGAGAAAGTGCTGTGCTAAAGAAAGTGGCAAAGGATAAATCTATTATTCAGAAATTTAAACTTGATTTGGTTCCTGGCACTAATGTTATAAAAATTGTGGCAACCAACAATGCTTCCATTGAATCTAAACCAGCGGAGGTTGTAGTGGAGTATCAAACACCTACCCAAGAAACGGTGCTTTATGTGTTGGCCATAGGAATCAATATCTATAAGAATGAGGCGCTCAATTTGAATTATGCTAAAAATGATGCAGAATCTTTTGTAGAGCTAATAAAAAAGAAGAGTAATGTATTATTTGATAAAGTAGAAACACACGAACTTTATGATGAAGAGGCCACTCGAACCAATATTATGGGTGTGTTAGATCTGCTTTCTAATAAAATTAATCCAGGCGATGTGTTTTATTTTTATTATGCAGGCCACGGTAGTATGGTGGATGAACAATTCTATTTTGTGCCTACCAACAATACACGATTATATAGTAAGGATAAATTAGTGAAGGATGGAATATCAGCGGAGCAACTTCGTGATAAATTTCAAAAGATATCCGCCTTAAAACAGTTGGTAATTATTGATGCCTGCCAATCGGGTGGATCAGCTGAGTTATTAGCAGAGCGAGGAAGTATGGAAGAGAAGGCAATGGCTCAACTATCTAGAAGCGCAGGTATTCACGTGCTTTCTGCCGCTGGTAGCGAACAATTTGCTACTGAGTTTGATGAATTAGGCCATGGTGTATTTACCTATGCATTACTAGAAGCACTAGATGGGAAAGCTGATGGTGCACCCAAGGATGGAACTGTAACTATTTATGAATTAAAGGGTTATATCGATTCTTTAGTGCCAGAATACAGCCAGAAGTATAAGGGTAAAACACAATATCCTTATACGTTTTCGCGTGGGCATGATTTTCCTGTAACAATTATAAAATAAAGTTGACCTAAATCATTTTATAATAAGACAAAAAGGTCTTGTTTTGTGGTAAGAATATTTTTTATGGTTCGAAGCCTCATTTCTTCTCTGCTTTTAGCACTCATCCTGTTCACCCAGTTTTATAATTCGGCTGTATGGTTAAGGTATGAGCTAAATGTGGAAGAAATTACGGAGCTGTTTTGTGTTAATAAAGATAAGCCTGCCTTAATGTGTAACGGTAAATGTTATGTTAAGGGCGAGCTAATCGATATCGATATTTTTCCCCAAACACCCCAGGCCCCAGTTACAGAGGTTTCTTATTTACCAGCCATAAAACTTTTTGTAGTTCAGGAGTCCGTTTTTGTGGCTTCAGTTCTTAGCGATATATTGGATTCTCCGCAAGGAACCTATATTACTTCTTGGAGCTCAGAAATTCCAGAGCCTCCATTTATTCCGCCCCGGTTATTGGCCTAATTGCATATACACTTTGTTTAAATTCAGTATTGCTTTTTCAGAATGGCAAAAACTAATTGCAATCAATTAATATGATTGAAAAATAGGGTGTTCTCTTGCCCCTGTAAGGCATAATAAATTTCTCATTGCTGGATTGTGGATCATAAACCTTAATTGATCCCAGCCAATAACCTACATATACTAATGAAGATTAATACCATTATAGCTGCCATTTTGGTGGTACTAACAGCTTATAGCTGTAAAAATACAGAAGAACCTGCCCCTTTCGAACCATTTAAAGATATGGTTAAAATAGCTACCGCACCTACTGGCTCTGGCGCTTATAAAATTGATGTATATCTAAAAGAAGACGCATTTGTTGGATATAATAACCTGTACTTGTCAGTGTACGATTCTGCTTCTGGTGAGGTGGCTTCTGATTGGTCAGCTTCTATTTCTACACTTATGACCATGATGACTGATATGGGCACGATGAAGCACACTTGTCCATTGGAACAACCAATCTATAATTCAGAAATGAAAGCGTATGAAGGAGCTGCCATGTTTGTGATGCCAACAACTGATATGGGCACTTGGCAGTTTACTATTAACTACGTAAATGGAAATATGGAAGGGGAGCTTTCTTTCCCAATTATCGTAAAAGAAAAAGAGAACAAGGCGATGATATCATTTGTGTCAGAGGCTGACCAAACAACTAAATTCTTTGTGGCTATCATTCAGCCAGAGCTACCAGATGTTGGTATTAATGATTTTGAAATTGGTATTTATACCAAAGAATCAATGATGAGTTTTCCAGCTGTTGATGATTATACCGTGGTAATTGAGCCTGAAATGCCTTCTATGGGCCATGGCAGTCCTGATAATGTAGACCCAGTTAGCGTTGGGAATGGACATTATAAAGGAAATGTAAACTTTACAATGACTGGCTTTTGGAGGGTACATATGACCATCACAAATACAGCCAATCAAGTGGTCGTAGAAGACTCGTATTTTGATATTGAGTTTTAAATAATAGCGGAATGAAAAGTATTGTTAGTTTGTTTTTGATTGGGTTGTGTCCAGCTGTACTGCTGGCTCAACCCAGTCTTTTTTTGAATGCGAATCAAGACTCGATCAAAACATATCAATTAAAAGAAGTAACTGTCTCAAATGAGGCAATCGATGGTGTTGTAAAAGGAGCACAGTCTCAATCAACCACAGATAATGTTGAACACTATCTCAAGAAATTAAATGGAGTAGATTTAATTAATCGAGGAGTGTATGCAGCAGAACCTGTTTACCGTGGAATGTCAGGGGAAAGAGCTCCTGTTACCATAAATAACATGAAAATATTTGGGGCTTGTACCGATAAAATGGATCCTACCAACTCCTATGTCTCTGCTAATAATTTAAAATCTATTAAAGTGGTTAAAGATGTAGGTTCTGCAGAGTCTATGAATAGTACTTCAGGAGTAATTGCGTTTAAAACCAAGTCGCCTATTTTTAGTAAACAGCCCAAATGGAATGGGCAAGTTGGTGGAGGTTATCGCTCCGTAAATGGAGAATATAATGGTCAGTTTAGTACTTCATACAGTAGGTCCAATTGGGCAGTGCGCACAAATGGAACTTATCGAAAGGCAGGTAATTACAAAGCTGGAGGTGGAGAAGAAGTTAAATTTTCTCAATATGAAAAAACAAATTTGGCGGTAAGTGCTAGTAATTTGCTTAATGAAAGTACGATTATTAACGCGGAGTATATTTTTGATTTAGCGCAAAATGTTGGCTATCCTGCCTTACCAATGGATGTTTCTACGGCCAGAGGCAATATTTATTCAATCACTATGAATAAATATATGGGACCAAATCAACTGGATGTTAAAATTTATGGCAGTAATATTTTGCATGTTATGGATGATTCGCATCGTACCGTAATTATGCATATGGATATGCCTGGTTGGAGCAATACATATGGAGCAAATTTAAATTGGAGCAAGGAAACCGAGAATAATCGATGGTCAACTTCATTGGATTATTATATAAACCAATCTAGAGCGGAGATGACCATGTTTCCTGATGGTGAAATACCAATGTATATGCTCACTTGGCCAGATGTGATGAAGAATTCAGTGGCAGTAGCTTTTTCGAATAAAAGGACGATTTCAGATAACACTTCGTTATCGCTTTCTGCTAAATTTGAACTAGGCGCTAATGAGATTAAAGATGAGTTTGGAATTAAACAATTAGAAGCCATTGGTATTTTGGGAGTAACAGGTAACACGTTTATTTTACCCTCTGTATCTGGTGAGTTGGTGCAGCACCTTTCTTCAACAATTAATTGGAATGTGATGGCCGCTTTTGGGCAGCGCCAAGGCAGTGTATCCGAAGGATTTGGCTATTATTTATACAATAGCCAAGACAACTACGATTACATTGGCGACCCTCGTTTGGCTACTGAAACCACCTATCGGTTGGAAACAGGATTAACTGGTGCAGAGGCTAAATTGAACTGGAGCTTACAAGTATTTGGTTATCACATGCCTAATTATATTATAGGAAAAATAAAAGAAGGCTATAGCCCAATGACCATTGGTGCTTCGGGTGTAAAGTTTTATGTGAATTTGCCCTATGCTCAAATGACTGGGTTTGAAGGTGGATTTGGGTATCAATTTAATGAGTTAGTATCTTTTAATACTCAGGTGCAATACACCTATGGAATAGATTTCAATAATGAATCGTTGCCATTATTACCTCCTTTAAAAAACACAACGGCACTAAATTTTAGTACTTCAAATTGGAGCGCTGGAGTTGAATTAAGAAGTGCTTTGGCTCAAAATAATCCAAGAGTAAGCTTTGGTGAAACAGCTACTCCTGGATATGGAATATTAAATATGGATGTAGGATATAATTTTTTATTAAATAATACAGGCCTACGATTGGGTTTACAAGCAAAAAACTTGTTGGATCAATATTATTGGGATCATTTAGATTTTAATAATATCCCAAGTCCTGGCAGGAGTATTAATTTTTCTGTTTTAATCAGTTGGGAATAAAATGCGTATAAGATTAGGTTAGAGTTTTTTTATACCAATTTCTCAGGGTAAGAGCCGGCTTTAACGAGTCGGCTTATTTTTTCTTCTACCACTGGTTTGTCCTCTTTATAGGTTACGCCCATCCACTGTGCTGTACTTTCTAAGACCTTAATTTTAAGCCCTTTTTGCTCCATCATTGTAGATACAATAGAAGGAATATAGAATTCAGCTTTTTCGTTTTCGAAA
>CAZDQR010000101.1:0-10302 GCA_964507315.1 uncultured Roseivirgaceae bacterium | reverse complement strand
CTAGAGTAGTCTATATTTCTATAGCAAATGTTTTGCATATATACACATATTGTATTTTTAAACATAAAGCCAGAATTGAATAAAGAGGAAATTATAGCGGAGTTAGCAACTAGATTACTGGCTTTAAACAGTAGCATACCTGCACTTAAGCATTTAGAGTTTGGGGCTGATTTTAACCGCTCACCTTTGGCCTATGATGCCGCACTCTACTCTACCTTTAATACCAAAGCCGATTTAGAGGCCTACCAAGTGCACCCCGAACACGAAAAAGTAAAAGCGTATATAGGCGAAGTGTGCTCGCAAAAAGCTGTGGTAGATTACGGAGCGTAATATTTTTGCAAAAAATAAAGCCAAGGACTCGGTTTGAATCCTTGGCTAACTCAATATGCTAATTCTAAGTTATACTAAATTAGAATTAGGTCTCTGATTGACAAAATTGATTTTTTACTTTAGAGCACTTTTTTGCACCATTAATCTTTGTTCAAAAGGTTGCTCTCCTTTAATCTGAACTTTTAAGAAGTATATTCCACTTTTAATGGCACTGATATCAAGTTCTAGTAAGCCTTTTTGTTCCACTTTCTTATGCTGTTTAAGTACCGTTTTACCGCTTTCATCGTACAGAAAAACTTTTACTGATGCACCCTGAGTAAATTTTAAATGGTTGATTTTTACATAATCAACTGAAGGGTTTGGATAAATACCCATTAATTCCAGATTCTTTTCTGTACCAAGTATGGGCTCAAAAACCACATTATAGCTTTCAGATAATTCACTTTTACAATCATCATATAAAACATCTACGGAGTAGTCGCCTTCTTGCTCCACCAAAACAGTTTGGTTAATACCATCTATTATTGGGCTACCATTAAAATACCATTGGTTGTTAATCGTAGAACTTGAAGATAAAGTAAAGTTTAGAGGGTTCTCCTCAATTGATTCAATTGTTGGTTTGGCAGGATTAATACAAAAATTTTGCGTAATGCTTTCAGTGCTTTTAAAATTAGCATCTCCTGGCTGTATTGCTTTTACACTTGCTCTGCCAGGAACCAAAAAGGTGACTTCACTACCTGATATTGAAAGTAAAGAGTTAGACAATTCTTCGTACTGAACTGCCAAACCACTCGTTGCTTCTGCTAATAGCGTATAACTACCATCATCAAAATTTTGATCCTCTATAGATTCAAATGCTAATGTTTGATAATTTCTGCCAAATTTAATAAGACTGCCTAACGGAGATTGCCCATTAGCCCCGCTAAGAACCACCTTTGTTGCACTGCTAAAATTAACCGTATCAATTTTTATTAAATTACCATGTAATGCGTAAAAATCTGCTTGAGATTCTATTAAACTTCCGCTAGCCCCTCCAATTGTTAAATCTGCTTTTTTAACAAACATATTTGTAGATGGGTTAAAGCTAAAAACAACTCCTTTATCATTTACACCACCTAATGTTGTAGTACCGTAAAAAATGCCATCTATTAAGAGCAATGCTCCATCTGGGTTGGCTCCATTACCAGTACCATCAAAATTTAATAAATTATTATAGGTGTTAGTTTCGGGGGCATAGCTATAAAGTACCCCTTTATTATTATCACCTCCTAAGGTTGTCATACCATAAAAAGTATTACCCATTAAGATTAAAGCACCTTTGGGATTTCTGCCTTTGGCAACACCATCAAAATCTATTTTGTTTGTTAGTGTATTATTGGTTGGATCAAATTCAAATAAGGTTCCTACCCCATTTGCCCCACCAGCAAACGTATGCCCATAGAGTTTGCCATTAAATTCTGATAATGTGGCATAAGACGTACTACCTGTTACAGCAGCCTCCATATCGAGGTGTTTATTAAACGTATTTGATGAAGGTTCATACGAAAAAATAACCCCTTCATTGTTTATGCCGCCTGTGCTGGTTGTGCCATAGAGCTTATTATTAAATACCATTAAGCTCCCTTCTGGCTTGGCGCCTTGTGCTGCACCATCAAAATTAACTTTTACAGTAACTTCGTTGGTGGCAGTATCAAATTCAAACAAAACACCATTATTGGCAGCGCCTCCACTAGGAGTTAAGCCATATAATTTACCATCAAATGCAAGTAAATCAGCGCCTGGATTAGCGCCTTTAGGCTTCTCGTTAAAACTAAATTCTGTTGTGTAGGTATCTGTGGTAAGGTTATACTTAAAAACGGTTCCTTCGTTTGATAAGCCCCCAAGGCTTGTCATTCCATATAAAAAGTCACCAGAGCCCAATAAGCCAACTAATGGCTGTTTTCCTACTATACTTCCTCCAAAATCAACTTTTTTGCTATAGGTATCTAACAGAGGGTCGTACTCAAATAAAACCCCTTGATCATTAATACCCCCTTTTGTGGTAACACCATATATTTTCCCATTATGCTCGGTTAATTCAAGGCATTCCGCCCCAGAATTAACTCCATCAAAAATATCGACTTTTGTAAAGATACCAGTTGAAATCTCAAATTTATATAACCATTCTGGCCACTTTGTTGCACCATACAAAAAACCATTATACTCTATTACTCCTGTAGTATAGTAAGCCAAACCATCAGATGCGCTATTAAACGTATATAATGTGTCAACAACATTGGTTACAGGGCTATAGCTATAAATATATGAATATGGCTCAACCCCATTCGTAACACCATATATTAATCCATTATTTTTAGCCAAAAAACCTACTCCAACAGCATCTGCTATCTTCATTTGGATTAAATCAGTTACAGGATCCAATTCAATAACCCCTCCTTTAACCCCTGCTTCTAGTGAACTAAAAGAACCATATAATTTACCATTTACCTCCACCAAATTACTTCTAGGTGATCTGGTACCCAAAATCCCAGTATCATCTGTAAGATCATAAAGTATTACTAAATTATCATTGTCAATATTGTATTTAAAAATGCTCGTATAATAAGAAGCACCATATAACCAGCCGTTATAATAAGTTAACTTAGCATCAACAAATGTTGTACCTACAGAAGCCGTTAGAGTTGTATAAATTTTAGTCTGAGGGTCGTATTCAAATATCCCCCCAGTGTTAAACCCATAAAACTTTCCATTAACTTCGGTTAGACTTCCTTCCCAAAAACCAAAGCTATACTTTGTTGGAAATTCGTACTGTACTTCGAAATTGTTGCCAAATTCATCGGTTTTAAAAATTACTCCGTTATTATCGGCACCACCTTGGGGGGTAAACCCCCATAAATCTTGCGCACTAGAATTAGTTGCAAATAACAAAAAAAAGGTTAAGAGAGAGAGAGAGAGATGTTTCATAAATTATTAATTATAAGTAATCACAAGAATAGCCTATAAATAATAATATCAAAAATTTATAGGCTCCGTAAAAAAACGTAGCTGATAACTCCAATAAATTATCTTTGAATAATGGCTGTGCTAATCAATTAACAGTCAGCCTATTTGAGCAAATACTGCCATTTTTTGCTTTAATATTAGTTAGATTTGTACACAACAAACCGATTAAGATCAATTATTACAATTACGAACAAACCGCATTTGCAATGCAAGGATTAAAAATAAAAATAGAAGATTCTAAATTCCATTTCTTTTTGGAGCTCATAAAAAATTTTGATTTTATAAAAATTGAAGATAAAGCTGATTCCAGCGAAGCAATTCTAACCAATATTAAAGAAGTAAAACTTACCAAGCTTGGCAAGCTTAAAACAACGTCTGCCAAAGAGTTTTTAAATGAATTATAATGTAGAGGTTTCTGATAACTTTAAGAAAGGAGCAAAACGGTTAATTAAAAAATTCAAATCACTTACTTCAGAAATTAAAGGGTTAATTGCAACGTTAGAAACAAACCCTATACAAGGCACACCTTTAGGAAATAATATTTATAAAATACGCCTGGCTATAAAATCTAAAAAGAAAGGAAAATCAGGAGGGGCAAGAATTTTATCTTTTGTACTAATTACTGAAAAGCAAGGTGCTATTATTTTCTATTTACAATAAAGGTGAAAAAGATTCGGTATCTGAAAAAGAAATCGAAGAGCTAATAAAGAAACTTTAGTCTAAACTGTTAACGGTATTATTTAATTGGTTTACAAAACACCTCGAAAACCCAAGTCCATATTTTATTGCAAACAAAAGCATTTCAACATAATAATATTTGGCATAATTAGCTTATGTCCTTGAATAGGTTTGCACTTATTTAAAATACATTTTACACAAAATATCAACTCTCAATTAACGTATAGGCATCTCTACGCTAAAATACATAGTTAAAATAGGTGATTCTTATGAGCTTTTTAGAAGCGGCATACTCCCACCTTTGTGGTAGAAATTAATAATAAAGAAATCATCTATTAAAAATTAAGTTATGAAAAAGTATTGATAGCAATCATCTTCGCTGCAGTAGCATTTACTTCTTCTGTTTCTGCTCAAACATCTATCACAAAAGTACAATCGCTTTACATGTAAAATTTTATTAAAAATATACAATGGAATAATGTAAGTGATACTTATATGGTTGCCGTATTGGCTGATGATGCCACAGTAGCTGAGATCAAATCTGTTTTAAGCATTAGAAAATTTAATGGAAAAACAATTAGTGTAAAAAAAATAACTAGTGCTGCACAAGCCTCTAAGTTTCATCTTGTTTATGTTAGTGAGGCATATACTTCCAAAATAAAATCAATCGCAAAATCAAAAAATACGCTTGTGGTTTCAGAAAAAGGCCAGTTAAATAATGGAGCTTCCATTGCATTTGTGTTAGAAGACTCTAAACTGAAATTCAAAATTAACGAACCAGTTTGTGCTGCATCTGGGCTTCAGGTTAGTAAAACATTAATGTCATTAGGCGTATAATTTATCTCTCCACATTGGAATTTAAAGGTGCTTAAAAAGCACCTTTTTTTGTTTCAATAATTTTTCTCAAGTAAATGCTTGATGAAGGAATAATATCCAAGTAAGTTTGTAATTAGCTTGAATTTTAAATAGATATAATAAATACAATTGCTTTATGAAAAAATACATTATTTTATCATTTACAGTATTCCTATTATTAAGTAGCACTAATACTTTTGCCCAACAGCCTATCACAAAAATGCACTCGTTATATATTTATAATTTTATTAAAAATGTTAAATGGACTAATGTTGGAGATAGTTATATTGTAGGGGTTTTTGCAGATGATACCACTACTGAAGGAATAAAAACAACTATAGGAAGCAGGACATTTAATAATAAAAAAATTGAAGTTAAGAAAATTACAAGTTCATCGGAGGCTGGCGATTGCCATATTGTTTTTGTAAGTACAGCTCAAAAAAGTTCTATTAAACAATTGGCTACACCTAATATTCTTAAAAACACCTTATTAGTTTCTGAAGAAGGCGGAATTGGCCAAGGTGTTTCAATAGCATTTCTACTTGATAATTCTAAACTTAAGTTTAAAATAAACGAACCTGTATGTAAGTCTTCAGGCTTGCAAATTAGTGCTACATTACTCTCTCTTAGCCAATAATAAAGTCTTTTGCATTGAGAAAGGAAGACTTCTTTTTTTACCAATTTCTTATCATTTTCAGTAAAAAAAATATAAGTAGCTGAATTACAATCAACTACGGATAAGTACTTAGCACCTCTACGTTCATATTGGGAGTAAATTCTAGCTTTTCATAGCTCACCTTTGTAATACCTATAAAAGTATTATAATGAAAAGTTATCTACATTACTCGTTTTAGCTGCCATGGTATTTTCAATCAATGCCAATGCACAAACCTCCATTACCAAAATTCAATCTCTATACCTTTATAATTTTATTAAAAATATACAATGGCAAAATGTAACGGACGAATATATTATTGGTGTAATGGCTAGTGACAATGTAGTCGAAGAAATTAACGATATTTTAAGTGTTCGAAAATTCAATAGTAAGAGCATTAAAGTCAAAAAAATTAGCTCTGCATCTCAAGCTTCTAATTGCCATATAGTATTTGTAAGCGCCAAGTATGCTTCTCAGGTTAAAAAAATCAAAGCTGGTGCAAATTTAAAAAACACACTATTAGTGTCTGAAAAAGGGCAAATTAATAATGGGGCATCCATTGCCTTTGTATTAGATAACTCTAAACTAAAATTTAAAATTAACGAAAAGGCTTGTACAGCTTCAGGGTTGCAGGTAAGTCAGGGTTTAAAGTCTTTAGGCGTTTAAATCCACTTTATTCAACAGAAATTATTTCTATTTCTCGGGAGTTAAATTCAAATTTATCTCCCTTTTCTTTGCCCATTAATTGCTTACCCAAAGGAGCCACTGCAGAGAGAGCAAATACTTCTCTCTGCTCTAGCATTATTTTTCCTAAACTTATACTCACAAAAAAATCGCCCATGGAGGTTGATACTAAGCTACCAATTTCTACTTGTTGGCATATGGTAGTTGGGTTAAGGCGGGTTAACACCTTGTTAAGCTTTGCACCTTCTTGCAATTGCTCATTGGCTTTCCTCATTTCGAGTGCCATCATTTCTCTACTAGTTTCGTATTTATCACCCATACTACTTTTAGTATCCTCATTGGCAGCTTGCTGAGCCTCTGCAATTAGTTTTTTTGCAAGCGCAATTCTTTCATCAACTAATTGATTACAGCGGGCAAAAAGTTTTTCTTTAAAAGTCATTATTTCTTTTGTGCTTTCGACCAGCTATCTCTTAACGTGATGGTTCTATTAAACACCAAGTTATCGGCTGTGCTATCTGCATCTACCGTAAAGTAGCCTTGGCGTTCGAATTGCACTGTGCCACCTTTAGTTAGATCCTTAACAGAAGGCTCAATTTTGGCTCCTTTAACGATCGTTAGCGAATCAGGATTTAAAGACTCTGTAATATCTTCTGAGGCCGCAGGGTTTTCATCTAAAAACAGACGATCATATAATCTAATTTCGGCATCCACAGCTTGGGCTACACTTACCCAACTTAAGGTTCCTTTAACTTTTTTGCCCGAGGTATCTTGCCCACTTTTAGTATCAGGAAAGTACTCCGCTTTAATCAGCGTAATGTTCCCTTCTGCATCTTTATCATAACCAGTACACTTAATTATATACCCGTACTTAAGTCGCACCTCCCTATCTGGCCCTAATCTAAAAAACTTTTTAGGCGAAGGAGGGTTCTCCATAAAATCAGACCGATCAATGTATAACTCTCTGCTAAAAGGCATTTCTCTTATTCCTGCCGATTCGTCTTCAGGGTTGTTAACTGCTGGCATCATCTCCACTTTACCCTCTGGGTAATTTTCGATTACAAGTTTAACAGGGTTAAGCACACCAAAAACTCGGTTCGAAGTTTTATTCAATTCCTCTCTTACAGAAAACTCTAAAAGAGCTACATCAATAATATTATTTCGTTTGGCTAATCCTACTTTTTGCGCAAAACTCACAATGGCTTTTGCAGGAAACCCTCTCCTTCGCATCCCAACCAAAGTTGGCATTCTAGGATCGCCCCAACCTGTAACTATATTATCTTCTACCAGCTTTAAAAGCTTGCGTTTACTCGTTATTGTATAGCTTAAATTTAGGCGGGCAAACTCTATTTGTCGCGATGGATAGATACCTAATTCTTTAATAAACCAGTCGTATAAAGGTCTATGATTTTCAAACTCCAAGGTACATAACGAATGCGTTACCTGCTCCAAAGAATCGGACTGCCCGTGTGCAAAATCATACATTGGGTATACATGCCATTCGGTACCCGTTCTATGATGAGGATCATTTTTAATTCGATACAAAGCTGGGTCGCGCATAAGCATGTTTGGCGAAGCCAAGTCGATTTTAGCTCTGAGTACCATTGCCCCTTCAGCGTGTTTCCCCTCTTTCATTTCGGCAAATAACTGTAGGCTTTCTGCCACAGGTCGATCTCTAAATGGGCTCGCTTTTGATGGTTCCGAAGGAGTGCCTCTATTTGCAGATAGTTCTTCAGCAGATTGTTCATCTACATACGCTTTACCTTCCTCAATTAACTTAACTGCCCAATTGTACAGTTTACCAAAATAATCTGATGTGTATAAGGTTTGGCCCCATTCATAGCCAAGCCATGTAATATCTTCTTTAATTCCATCTACATAATCCTCTTTTTCCTTTTCAGGATTGGTATCATCAAACCGGAGGTTACATTGGCCATTATATTTTTTAGCCATTTCGAAGTTAACCACAATTGCTTTGGCATGGCCAATATGCAAATAACCGTTAGGCTCCGGTGGAAAACGCGTTTGAATTTTATCGTGCTTACCCGATTTTAAATCGTCTTCGATAAATTGTTCTATAAAATTTAAACTTGGCTTATTTTCTTCGGTACTCATTGCGTTTATTACCTAAATAGTAAATTGATAAGACCGCAAAATAAATTTAAATTAATGACTTTCTCTCTAAGTTTGCACTCTAGAATTTGAATAACCTCAATAAAATGAAAAATTTATTAATTATCCCACTTTTATTGATGCTGAACTTGGCCTTTAGCCAAGATAATCCTCCCAATAAATTTCTTTTTGATGGAGAAAAGCTAAGTCTTAGCACCTTTTATGTAGAGATCGCCCCAACCACAGCATGGGATAATTTAGAAAGTGTTTTTGGGCAATCTTTTCTCATAGAAGGAGGAATTCATATTAACAGAAAATTTGTTATTGGCCTTTATTCTGCGTCAAGCAAAAAATCGAACCAAATACCTGTACCTGCTGAAGGAACCCCTGAATACCAAACTTGGATTGACAATGGGTTAAGGATAGATCAACTATCACCAGATGCGGAAGTAGCATTTTTAAACTTTAACCATAGTGGATTAAATTTGGGCTACTTATTGCAGCCTGAGAAAACTGTATTCTATAGAGCTAACTTAAAATTTGGGGTGGGAAAACTTGAGATTACGCCACAGCAACAAACATTTTACAATATATTTAATGACCCAATTTACAGTATTAAGTTTACTAATATTAACCCAGAGTTTGGAATTGGACTTAACTTAAGACCTTGGTGGAGACTGTTTGCAGATGTTGGTTATAGATTTATTCTTGGCGCAAGCGAAGAAATAAAAGCCCCATCAACCTTACAAGGATTAACTTTAAAATTTGGATTTGGATTTGGGGCGTTTAATAGATAGCAACTGTTAAAAATCATCCTCGCCATCATCTTCGGGCTCTGAAGGACTCGATGGCTTGCTTGGAGCAGTATCAGGTTTCTTCTCTTTCTTAGATTTGACCTTTTTCTCTTTGGGTTGCTTCTCCTTCTTTTTAAACATCCCTTTCTTTTCAGCTTGTTCTTCTATCTCCTCCTCTTGGTTTGTAGTTTGTGGTTCGGACAAACTCTCTTGATCTGGTGATTTTTCCTTCTTCTTAAAGAGATTTTTGAAAAAAGCAAAGAAGCCAGCTTTTTCTACTTGCTCTTCTTCCTCTCTGGCATCATCTATCTGTTCAGAATCATCCTTCCATTCTAATTTACCTCTAAAATACCAGTTATAATACTTTTGATCGGCTCCATATCTAAAGGTTTGAGCTGCCAAGCGAGCGCTATCTAAAGCAACACTATCCACAACATCCGTTTCGGCATACATCATTGCATCTCCTGCAAATAATAACGAATCGGATAAAACAGGATAAACAACTTCCATATTTACTGTTCGGAGTTCACGTTCGCGAACCCAATCTTTATCTAAGTACGCAAAAAGGCTTGTTTTAGCAACAAGACCATTCTTATCTAAGCTAGAATAAAATACATCTCTACGTGGTAAAGAGTCTTGCGCAAAATAACCAAACTGATCTCGTTGAGCACCTTCATCTATTAAAAAATAAGACTGATAGGCAGGGCATATCATATCAGCTTTGCAACCAGCCAACACAATGCATATCATTAGTATAGAAAAAGAATGAAGTCTTTTCATTTATTAAACCCTGCCTTTTATGGCAAACGGTAAAAATACGTTGTTTATTTTAAATTAATATGTTTTAAGCTGCTCTATCCCACTTGGTTGAAGCTTAAAATTTCACTTCAGGTGCTTTATCACTTCCTGCAGCAGCTTCAAATGGGGGGCGTCTATCAAAGCCAAACATACCTGCAAACATAGATGTTGGAAACTTACGGATGTACACATTATAGTCTTTTGCTGCTTCGTTATACCTTCTACGCTCTACTGCAATGCGATTTTCGGTACCTTCTAATTGGGCCTGTAATTCTAAAAAGTTCTGATTTGCCTTTAAATCAGGATAACGCTCCGATACTGCTAATAATTTAGAAAGTGCTGAGGTAATACCACTTTGAGCTGATTGGTATTGCTGAATCATTGCAGGAGTTAGAT
>CAZDQR010000100.1:0-10341 GCA_964507315.1 uncultured Roseivirgaceae bacterium | reverse complement strand
AGTGGAGGAGGGGCTTTGCTATCAGATAATGAAGCATATATTAAGCAAGCCAAGTTTTTAGCTACACAAGCGAGAGATAATGCACCTCATTATGAACATACGCAAATAGGCTATAATTACCGGTTAGGGAGTGTTAATGCAGCCATTGGCTTAGGACAAATGGAGGTTTTGGATGAACGTGTGAAACGAAAAAGAGAAATTTTTAATTTCTACAAAAAAGCATTAGTTGATATAGAAGAAATTACATTTCAACCAGAATTAGCTAGTAGTTTTTCTAATCGTTGGCTAACAGCGATATTAACGCAATCATTTGAGCAACGGGAATCGATTAGGTTAGCACTCGAAAAAGAGAATGTTGAATCTCGCCCTTTATGGAAACCTATGCACATGCAGCCAGTGTTTGCAGATGAGCAATATTTTGGAGGTATGGTATCTGAAGATTTATTTAATAGAGGCTTGTGCTTGCCGAGTGGCACAGCTATGAAGGGTTCAGAATTAATAAGAATTGTGCAATTAATTAAATCTCAATTTTGAGTAAACCTAAAGGCAAGAGTATTGCCCTCATTGGAGCTGGAGGTTTAGGAAGAGAAATAGCTAATCTCTTAAAAAGAGAGCATCTATTTGCTGGTTATTATGATGATAGAAAACTTGAAAAGGAATACCTTGGAACGATAGATTTAATTTTTGAAGATGAGAACTTAAACTATGTTGTAGCCATTGGTGATCCTATAATAAAAAGGGATGTTATTGAAAGACTCTCAACTAAAAGGCTTGATTATTCAACCTTTATAAGTCAGTATTCTGTGGTTAATCAATCACACTTAAAAGGAAAAGGAATAATTATTTGTGATGGCGTAATTACCACAGTAGATATTCAAATTGGTTCCCATGTATTACTAAACTTAAATGTTACCGTTGGTCACGATGTTATTATTGAAGATTTTTGCTCCATTATGCCAGGTGCTAATATTTCAGGGAATGTGCACATTGGCGAAGCCACATTAATTGGTTCAGGTGCTGTTATCTTGCAAGGAATTAAAATTGGTAAAAATGTTAGAGTTGGAGCTGGTGCAGTGGTTACAAAAGATGTTCCTGATAATACCACAGTTGTGGGAGTTCCCGCAAAACCTGTTATTTAATTTGTTATGAACAATTTATAACTAACCCCCAATACCTAAAACCCAACACCCATTAACCTTTTCAACGAATACAAACCCTCCATTTTCTTCCTTCTTCGTTTTTTGGGAGTGTACATACTAGGCAATGTTGCTTACGGATTATGGGTTGTAAGCTTTGGAACAATTGCTGATTCTTTCACACTTATGGTGGCTAATCATTCTGCCAGCTTGTTAAAGTTTATTGGCTTACAGACCACAGTAGTTCCATCTACTATCGTAGCCAATGCATCTTTAATGATAGATGGAAATGTGGTGGTTAATGTGTATGAAGGATGCAATGCCATTAATGTCTCTATTTTGTTTATTGCATTCCTTTTTGCCTATAAGGGAAGTTTAAAAAGAACATTGGCATTCTCTTTAGTTGGATTAATAAGTATCTACTTATTTAATCTATTACGAGTAAATGGTTTGTTTTTAGTTGCGCTTTATTTTCCGAATCATTTGTACCTAATGCACAAATTTGTGTTTACAGGCGTTATTTATGCGTTTGTATTTGGCTTGTGGTTTATTTGGGTTACTAAAGTTAACCACAGAGTACACAAAGAAGACACTGAGAATTTAGAGAAAAAAACTTAGTGATCTCTGTGAACCTACTCTGTGCACTCTGTGGTTAAATAATGAATAAAACTAGAATTCTATATTTAATCATAGCAATTACAGTACTCATTGCCTTATACCTTTTCCAACGGTTTAACTATTCCGCTCTTTTCTATACGGGACTTGCCACTAACACTCAATTTATCATTAACCGAACCATCCGCTTCATTTTTAATGATTTAGCCGTAATCCTTCTCATCTATGCCATTTTTAATAACAAACAACTCCTTAAAATTGCTTTTGGAATTCAATTAATCGAGATGCTGATTATTCTTCCCTTCTATTTTTATTTCAAGCTTTCTTTGGAAGGCGCTTCTGAAATATCCTCCCCTTTACTTTCCTTTGTACATCGCATAGTGGTAAATCCCATCATTATGCTCCTCCTTATCCCTGCATTTTGGTTCCAGAAAAGCAAACTTCCGAGCTAATTTATTCTTTCAATCTCCCCACTTCCGGCTTCTAGCTTCTTTCATATTTCTTTATTATAAACTTATATTTCTAAAATCGGTTACAAAGTGGTAATTTTGAGTATTGATACTATATTGCGATGTTAAAAATTTGACTTTTATGAAAAAACATATTCTCATTTTTGGTTTGGTTGTGCTCGCGTTGCATTCTTATTCTCAAGGAGTTTTTATAACCTCTGCTACTGGCGGGAATTGGACATCAACTGGCACCTGGACGTTAGTAGGAGGTTCTGATGTTGATGGTATTCCTGATTCTGATGATGATGTGTATATATTAGATTGTACAAATGGAGTTACAGTAAATGCTAATGTTGTAGTAAGTATGTTACACGTTGAGGATGATGTTGCTGGAAATTTAAAAAAGGGAGGGTTTGGTAGCCCGAGAACAATTACTATTAGTGGGAGTTTGTTAGGAGATGATGGCACTGGAACTCCTAGTGCGCCAACCGTAAATGTATTTAATGATACCAATTTAACTATAATTTTAACTGGAGGAGGAACAGTTATTTCCGACTGGTCTTCTACCTCTCCATTTGAAAATCTTACAATTACCGGAAGTGGTGCTATCACTATTGGATCAGACATAGCCATTGGTGGAGGATCTTTGTCAATAAGTGGTGCAACCCAAGTTAACTTTAACGGGGACATAACTAATGATGGAACATTTAGTGTTAGTATTCCTGCCGTATTTAACGGAGGAGCAGGCCAAGCAGTCGATGGAACTTCTGCAGTTTCATTTACTAGTACAGTTACTTTTAGTAATTCTATGAATTTTGATGTTGCCGCTACTTTTGGAAGCACAATTAGTGCTGGTAATAATGCATTGTCTTTTGAAGACGATTTTACAAACAACGGAACGTTTAACAGTACAGGAACTGTAACATTTGATGGAACTTCTTCTCAAAGTATCACAGGATCGTCCGCTACTAGTTTTGAAAATTTAACAATTAGTAATACTACAGCAACAGTAACTATTGGAGGAGGAGGAACTAGCGTTGAGGGTGTGCTTACAGTAGCAAACGGAGGTGCATTGGCTACTGGGGGAGTACTAACATTGGTCTCAGACGCTTCAGGTGCCGTTAGTGTGGCAGATCTAACAGGAGCCACTGTTTCTGGCAATGTAAATTATGAGCGTTATTTTGATGGAAGTGGTGATGTCTGGAGGAATTTTGGAATAGCTGTTTCAGCAGGATTAGTTACCGACATTACATCTGCAGGTTATACTGTCAATGGGAATGACTTGGCCTACTATAATGAAGCAACTGATGCTTGGGTCAATCAAGATGCTTTCGGTTCTAGTTTATCTAACAACAGAGGTTATTCCTTATACACAAGAGCAGAAAATGGTAACCACACCATTAGTTTTAAAGGCTCTTTAAATACAGGCACTCAAAATCCAACAGTAACCCGTGGTGGTTCTGGGGGTGACACTGGTTGGAATTTGGTAAATAATCCTTACGCCTCTACAATTGATTTTGATTTGTTGACGAGGGCAAATTTGGACAATAATGTTGCTGTATGGAATACGGCAGGTAGTGCTTATGTTTATTGGAATGGATCAACAGGTAGTTTAACTAATGGACTCATATCCTCAGGGCAAGGGTTTTGGGTGCATTCGACATCAGGGACGCCAAGCTTAACAATTAATGAAAATGATAAATCATCATCATCATCATCATTTTTGAGAACATCCTCTTTAACAAATCACCTTGTTATTAGCCTTTTACAGGATGAAAAAGTTGATAAAACATTTATTCATTTTAGAGATGATGCCACAGATAATTTCGATACTGAATTGGACGGATTAAAACTATCAAATGGAATCTATAATTTATCATCACTTGCTTCAAGTGGGGAGAGTTTATCAATTAACTCTTTACCCTTCTCGGAGTGTGATAAGACAATTAAATTTAATATGACAAATATTAGCGAAGGAACGTATAAGGTAAAGTTTGAGGATTTAGTAACGTTCGAAACGGCATTTACATTTACTTTGGTAGATAATTTTCTAGGGAATTCAGTAATTCTTGAAGAAGGTTCAATAATAGATTTTAATGTAACTCTCGATACTGCTAGTTTTGGAAAATCAAGATTTGAGATTCAATTAAGTGCAGCTACTTTGGATACAAATATTTTGTATGAAGTCAATAGTACCTGTGATTTTACTTCAAGCATTATGATTACCAACGCTCAGATAGGTGTCGATTACACATTGGTTCAAAATGGGGTAGATATTATTAGTAAAAAAGCCTTGTCGGCAACTTTAGTTTTTCCTCTTTCTGAAAATGAGGTGATAGAAGGAGTTAATAAATTTGATATAAATTTATTAAATGGAACTTGTGGGGCACCCACTTTAGTTACTGATGCAATCGAGTTTAGTATAACTGCATTACAAGAAATTAGTATTGTTACTAATGGTGAAAGTTGTGGGAATGGGCAAGTGCTTCTTAGCGCTTCTGGTGCTCTAGGTAATGCTTATTATAATTGGTATGAATCAATTGAGTCTAATGATGCAATTCCTAATCAAAACAGCAACGAGTTTTTAACACCAGACTTAGAATCTAGTAAGTTTTATTATGTATCAATTACAAACGAGTCAGGTTGTGAAAGTGAAGTAAGAGTGAAGGTAACGGCAGATATTAAAACTCCTCCGAGTACAGATATACTATATTTGGAGGCTAATCCTTGCGATATTTCATCTAATATAACAATTGCAAATGCGGAAATTGGTACAACTTATAATTTAATGCAAAATGGGCAAATAATTGTTGCCGAAGAGGCAATTTCAAATGAGTTAGTATTGCCCTTAAATCAGCAACAAATTAACGAGGGGACTAATAAATTTGACCTAAGAGTTGAAAGTTCTGGTTGTTCTTCAGATTTGGCGAATGCTGTTGAATTTGAATACTTTTCTATAAAAGAGGTAGTATCTGTAACAAATGGCAAAAGCTGCACAGCGGGCTCAGTTGTTTTAGTGGCAGAGGGGGCAAATAGTGGAGATCATTATAATTGGTATGAATCAAATGATGCGGTTGAGCCAATTGCTGGTAAAAATACAAATGAGTTTGTGTCTCCTGTACTTGATGAAACAAGGACATATTATGTAAGTGTTGTTAATGCAAACGGCTGTGAAAGTATATCAAGGGTAGAAGTAGTAGCTGAAATTGTTAATCTTGATCAGCCTGATATTTTAATGGTAAATGATGTTGTTTCTACCACAGCTATTGCAGAAAACTATAAGTGGTTTAAAGATGGCGAAATTCTTGACAATGAGAACGGGCAATCAATTACTCTCGTAGAGAGTGGAGTCTATTCTGTCGAAATTGAATCTAGTGGCTGCATAGTTAGATCGATAGAATTACCTGCTACTATTTTGGCTTTAGAGCAGCTAGAAGAACTAGGTGTAAAAATTTATCCAAATCCAGTTATTGATATGTTAACAATTTCTGGCGGTAAAGAAAAAATTAAATCAATTATTATATACGATACTAAAGGAGTGGCAGTTTATAGATCAGGAAATACAATTCCGAGTGAAATAAACTTAATTAGTATTAAAAAAGGTATTTATATTATTAATATTGCCACAGATAATAAAACTATCAACTATAGAGTTAGGAAGAAATGAAATTAGGGCTTGCAATATTTTTTATTCTTATTTCGTCTATTCTAGCTGCTCAGCCAGGAGGGGGTGGCCCAGGAGGAGGAGGTGATCCAGATGTCCCTTTAGGCGGAATAGAGTTACTCATTGCTGCGGGAGCATTATTTGGAGCAAAAAAAGCCTTGGATAAAAAAAATTCTAAATAATCATGTTTAAAAGGCTGAGGGAAATAAGAATATTACCTCGATGGATCATCATTTTAATTGATGCATTCTTTGTGTTAATTGCCACCTCCTTTTCATACGTGCTACGCTTTAATTTTGATTTAGTTGCTGTTGATCGGAGTCATTATGAAATAGGAATTCCTGTTTTTGTTATACTCTCAATTATTGTTTCATTAGCTACAAGCAGCTATTCAGGAATTATTAGATATACTGGTTTTCAGGATGGGTTACGAGTAGCCTATACGTTAGGGATGGCTGCTGCACTCTCAGCTGTGTTTAATTATGGTTATTATTATTATTATTCTGTATCAGCGCTGCCAAATTCCATTAATCTAATTGCCTTTTTTATAGCAGTTGTAATGTTGTTATCATATCGATTGGTTGTTAAATTTATTTTTGATTTTTTAAAAGGAGGCCGAAAATCTACTCGAGGAATTTTGATATTTGGGGCAGGGGAATCTGGACAAATGGTAAATCAGTTATATGCCAATGACCCAGTGTATAAAGTTGTTGGTTATTTAGAAGACGATCTTAATAAAATTGGGAAGGTTGTTAATGGTGTAAAAATTTATAATGGAGACAAGTTTGATCTATTATTACAAGAAGAAGCTGTTGACGAGCTCATTATATCAGTTCAGAATTTAGATTTTTCCAGGAAAAACGAATTGGTTGATACTGCTTTTAAGCATGGTAAAAAGGTGTTGCACGTGCCTCCTGTAAATAAATGGGTAAAAGGTGAATTAAGTGCTAGACAGATTAAAGAGATAAACATTGAAGACTTATTAGGCAGAGATGCTATCAACCTTAATAATTACTATATATCGAGTGAAGTTGAAGGTAAAACGGTCTTAATCACTGGTGCTGCAGGTTCAATAGGTAGTGAAATTGTAAGACAGTTGGCAGGTTATAAACCTAATAGGTTGTTGTTATTTGATCAGTCAGAAACTGCAATGTTTCATTTAGAGCATGAGTTGAAAAGTTTGCATGTGGATTCCATTGATATTCAATTTATTATTGGTGATGTTACTAACAAGGAGCGACTTGCCTTTCTGTTTAATCAATACGCACCTCAAATTGTGTTTCATGCAGCGGCCTATAAACATGTTCCAATGATGGAGGTTAACTCCACGGAGGCAATTTTGTGCAATGTATTAGGAACTAGGATGCTTGCAGAGTTATCTGCAAAAAATAAAGCAGATAAATTTGTTTACATATCTACTGATAAAGCGGTTAACCCTACAAATATAATGGGTGCTTCCAAGCGAATTGGGGAAATGTTTATTCAGTCGCTTAATAATATTGCTGAGAAAGGTGCTTATTCAAATACAAAGTTTATTACTACTCGTTTTGGTAATGTTCTTGGGTCAAATGGTTCTGTAATTCCGTTATTTAAAAAGCAAATTGCCCTTGGAGGGCCTGTAACTGTTACACATAAAGATATAACGAGGTTCTTTATGACGATTCCTGAAGCTTGCCAATTGGTGTTAGAGGCAGCGGCAATGGGTAAAGGTGGCGAAATATTTATCTTTGATATGGGAGAGTCTGTGAAAATTATCGACTTAGCTGAAAAGATGATTGAGCTATCAGGATTCGAGCCTCATAGCGAAATTGAAATTATTTTTACAGGACTCAGAGAAGGCGAAAAGTTGTATGAAGAACTTTTAAATGATGAAGAAAATTGCACTAATACACATCATAATAAAATAATGATAGCCAATGTTATTGATCATCCATTTTTAAAGATTAATAGTGCGATAGATGATATTGTAGCAAGTGCAGTTAATCAAAATGAGCTTGATATGGTTAAGCAGATGAAGTTGCTTGTGCCTGAATTTATTAGTAATGAATCGAAGTTTATGACCTTAGACAATAAGTCAACAAGCTAGGAATGGTTACTATTACCTTCTTTTTCTGCCATTTTTATATTGTGATCTCTTCGGTGCTTTTCCTCTACTTTTGGCTCCAAAAATATTAGGAGGTAAAAAATAGTCGGCTCGAACACTGATAACAAAATAGCCATCTTTATTGGTTGGATTGCCTCTTTTATGTCCAGGATCGGCTACTGCTCCGTCTAATTCAAACCGTTTATCACTCATGGCTGCTGCCAAAGGATCCTCAAAAGAATCTATGCCAGGATATACTGTGCTGACATCATCTAAATAATCTGTAAATGAAAACCTATAGGCTGCTGAAAAAGTAATGTTTAAAAATGGAGTAGCCATTATCCTAGCCCCTCCTCCAATAGGTATCACCATTGTAACCGGGGAATAGTTTTTGCCTTCTGTTTGAAGTTGCCTTAGTGAAACCATTTTTCCTGCCGATGGATTTGTAGAACCATCATGGTATGTGTTAGTTGACAAACCTCTTGGCACATACCACGTAGTGCCAATACCAGCAGATAAAAACAAATTAAAAGGCTTTCTTTGGTAATACCTAGTTCCATCTTCAAACAGCTGAACTGTTCCTGTTATAGCTAATTCAAAAGCAGAAGTTGTAAAACTTAGATTTCGTGCTTTTCGACCATCTGTATCTGCAAATTGGTCACCTCCTTTTAGTTGAAAAATTGTCAAAGAAGCTCGTGTTGAAAATCGGCCATCGATTCTTCTTTCAATTCCTCCTTCAATGTTCCATTTTGTTCCTTCAAATAGTTTTCCTGGGTTAGCTAAATCTCCAAAATATTTTGCTGTGCCTGTTCCAAAAGAGCCAATCCATTGCCTTTCTACCTTTCTGTTATAGAAGCTTTGAGCATCTATTTGAATGTTGAATGCGAAAAGGAAGACAATTATTAGTAGGTTTTTCATGAATAGCCCAATTATGGATGCTTAAAGGTAGAAGTATATGACTGAAAATACAAATAATTAAAAAGGCCTCCGCTAGTCAGCGGAGGCCTTGTGCACTCGAAGGGATTCGAACCCCTAACCCTCGGAGCCGAAATCCGATATTCTATCCAGTTGAACTACGAGTGCCTAATCTTATTTTAGCTAAGCTAAAGCTTCTTTAACTCGCTCTGCAGCATCTTTTAACACTACAGCAGATGTTACTTTAAGTCCAGATTTTTTGATTATTTCTGCACCTTCTTCTGCATTGGTTCCTTGTAATCGAACGATAATAGGAATATTAATAGTTCCTATGTTTTTGTAGGCTTCTACAACACCATTAGCTACACGGTCGCAACGTACAATACCACCAAAAATATTAATTAGAATGGCTTTTACATTTGGTTCTTTTAAGATAATTCTAAATCCCGCCTCTACGGTTTCAGCATTAGCACTACCACCTACATCTAAAAAGTTAGCTGGTTCTCCACCTGAAAGCTTAATAATATCCATAGTAGCCATCGCTAGTCCAGCTCCGTTTACCATACAACCCACGTTACCATCTAATCTAACATAGTTTAAATCAGATTTTCCAGCTTCCACTTCTAAAGCGTCCTCTTCTGATAAATCACGTAGTTCAGCAATGTCTTTATGACGATAAAGTGCGTTGTCATCAATATTTACTTTCGCATCTACTGCTAATATTTTATCATCTGAGGTTTTAAGAACAGGGTTGATTTCAAATTGCGAAGAATCAGTTGCTTCGTACGCTTTATAAAGGTTAAAAATAAATTTAACCATTTCTTTAAATGCTGTTCCCTCAAGGCCTAATGCAAAGGCTACTTTTCTAGCTTGAAATCCTTGGAGACCAACGCTAGGGGCGATCCATTCTTTTATTATTTTTTCAGGAGTTTTATCTGCAACTGTTTCAATATCCATTCCACCTTCGGTAGAGGCCATAATTACATTGCAACCTTTATCTCTATCTAGTAAAATACTTAAATAATACTCTTTTGGTTCTGATGCTCCAGGGTAATACACATCTTCGGCAATAAGTACTTTATTAACTTTTTTGCCTTCTGGTCCAGTTTGATGTGTTATCAATTGCATTCCTAAAATTGCATCAGAAATAGTAGAAACTTCTTCAATGCTTTTTGCAAGTTTAACACCGCCACCTTTACCTCTTCCACCTGCGTGAATTTGAGCTTTTATTACATACCATTCTGTTCCTGTATCTCTATTAAGTTGTTTTGCAGCTTTTACTGCAGCCTCTTTTGATTCGGCAACAACTCCTCTTTGAATCCTAACTCCATAACTTGCAAGTATGTCTTTAGCTTGATACTCGTGAATATTCATAATTGAATCTTTTTATTGGTTTGAAATGCCCTGTGGAGGCGATAAAATGTTGTGCGAAGGTACTTGTTTTCACTTATTATTTCAAGCAATAGAAGTCATTAAAAT
>CAZDQR010000099.1:0-10369 GCA_964507315.1 uncultured Roseivirgaceae bacterium | reverse complement strand
CTGTAAAGTGCCAAGTGCTTTTCTTGGTTGATTTTGCTTTTTCTTTTCTTGTAGCTTCGTCTTGAGTAACAATAATTATAGTAGTTTCAGAATTTTTTGCTTGCTCGAAACGATCTTGTTCAATGCTTGTAAGTACATCTTTAGGATTTTGTAAAGAACCAGTACTTGCTACAATATGATCTGCAGGCACGGTAATTTCGACATCATAATCTCCAAAAACCAAAGCAAATTCACCTCTACCTAAAAACTGTTTGTTTTGCCATCCTTCTACATCGCTATATACTGCCATGCGAGGAAACCATTGAGCAATGGTAAACAGGTAATTATCATCTTTAGGAAAATATTCGTAGCCACTACGGCCACCCATACTCATACGGTCGTTAATATTATACCACCAATCAATAGAGAATGATACATTTTGACCAGGCTTAAGTGCTTCTGGTAAATTAATTCGCATCATAGTATGATTAATAACGTAGGTTAAATCATTGCCTTTTTCATCTTTAACAGCAGTTAGTTTAAAGCCACCATCATACTCAAAATCATACAGCACGTACTGTTGTAACACTTTGCCAGAAATAGAATCTGATCTTAAAGAGGTAGCAGCGACATCTGCTGTTTGCGAATCTTTAGCTCTCATATTCTGATCAAGCTGAACCCATAAGTAACTCAAATTATCTTGGCTATTATTATGGTAAGTGATTACTTCGGAGCCTGTAATGGTTTGCTTATCTTCATTAAGGCTCACCTTAATTTTATAATCAGCTTTTTGTTGCCAATAGGCTTCCCCCGGTGCACCTGAAGCTGTACGGTACGTGTTTGGTGTAGGCAATGTAGTGCCCAACTGTTCAAATTTGCCCTGCCAGCTCGGTTTTTCTTGTGCATTGCCTAGTACGGCAACGGCTAATAACGTAATTAATAGGATTGCTCTTTTCATTCTTCTTTGTTTATTATTTTACCAAAATTTTGTTTCTATCATTAAAGTGGTTGCAATAGCTGCTACCCCAGAGGAAATTACTAATTTCCAATCTCTCTTTGATACGCCAATTATATTTACAAATAAGAGAGAAAGCATCATAAAAGATACAACAATTATTATTTGTCCAATTTCTAAGCCTGCATTAAATGCTAATAATTGTGTAAATATGGTGGTGTCGCTACCTAAAAGGCTTCTTAAATAATTAGAAAAGCCCATGCCGTGGATTAATCCAAAAAATAAGGCGAGGCCATAATTTAATTGGATTTTCTTTGTGCTTTGCTCGGCTCTTTTACGCAGTAAATTAGCGATAGCGGTTATAAAAATGGTTACGGGTATTAAAAATTCAATTAAATCAGAATTAAATTTTATAATCTGTAACGTGGCTAATGCCAACGTAATTGAGTGCCCAATAGTAAAGGCTGTTACTAAAATTAATACACGCCTCCAATCTTTTAATTGGTAGATGGTTGTTAAGGCAACCACAAAAAGTATATGGTCATAGCCCCTTACATCAAGGATATGCTCCATTCCTAACTGAAAATACAAGTTAAAAGTATCCAATGTCGCTAATTTTAAAAGTCGTAAAATTAATGTTTAATTTTGGCTTTTATAAACCGCTTGTATAATTCAGAAATTGATAAATGACTATTCTAATATCCATTATTACTATTCTTGCTAGTTCTGTGTTTCATCCGTTTCATGTATCGGTGGTTGAAGTTGAACACGATGCAAAAACCAAGGCACTTCAAATATCGGAACGTGTTTTTTTAGATGATTTGGAAGAAACCTTAAACAACGTGTATAAGGTGCAACTAGATATTGTTAATCCTGATAATGTGGCATTTAGGGATTCGCTTATTCAAGATTATATTATGAGCCATTTAATTATATCCGTTGATGGCAAGCAAAAAAAGCGCACTTATTTAGGCCACGAAATTGAAGAAGATGCTTTGTGGTGCTATATTGAGTATTATGGTGTTAAAAAAATTAAGCAAGTGAGTATTACCAATACCATTTTTTTTGAAGTGTACGAAGATCAAAATACGCTAATTCATTTCACCTATAATGAAAAAACTAAAAGTAAACGCTTAACAAAAACGAAACCTACGGAGGTGTTTGAGTTTGAAGAATAGGTATTGGTTTTCAGAGTCCACTTCGAGCCTTTGATTCCACGAAAGCAGCAGTCATTTAACTGTAAATTTATATTTGTAGTATTCGGTATTATTACAGCCACTTCCTCCTGCGCTTATACAGTTTTTAATTACCACAAAGTCGTTTCCAGTAAAATCTTGTTGCGGTTTGTAAACAAACTGAACCGAAGTTTCAAATGAAGGGCTAGAAACAAATCTAATTTCGCTAATGCTATGGTTTGTAGCTTGTTTTACTATGCTGTAGCCTCCTTCTATTGACATTCCTGTAGAGAGTACTTCAGTAAATTCTTGATTTTTAGAGAGCGTTACGGTTGATGTTAAATCATATTCAGGCTCAACCTCAGAGCAAGCAATACTTAATAGTAGAATTACACCTAATCCAATTAGTTGTTTCATAATTATACTACGGATAAATCTCCTCCAAGTTCGCATTTATCATTTGGTAGGCACCATTTCCTAATAAATGGATGCTAGCATCATTTAGTTTATAGATGCGGTGGAGAGGCTTTGATTCTCCTAGACTTAATGCCTTTTCTTGCTGTTTGGCTCCAGTAAAATTAATATTGGTTAGTAAAATTTTGGCTTTGCCAATTGTAAAGGAATTACGAGCAACTAAATAACCTTTTTCTGTTCTTAGAAGCCCAACGAATGAACCTGTATTGGCATCAGTATAAGTCCAACTTATTTCGCCCAAGCTATTAATAGTTTTAAGCTCAAAATTATTTTTGGTAGCAGAATCTATTTTCTCCTGAGAGCCGTTATTGCAAATTATAAAGCTATTTTGTTCCTCGTTATACATAACACTTCTGGGATATAGAGTAGATTCTACTCGTTTTTCTAATTTGGTGTTACCGTCAAACAAAACTTGTATTAAGGAGCTTACCCTGGTTGGTTTGGTTAAATGCTCCGTTCTAATTAAAAGTGCAACACCTTCGTTAGTAAGGGTAATATCCGCTATTTTGTTATTGCTATCTGCTCCTGCACTGTCTATTTTAATGTCGTAATTTTTAAACCATTTAATTCTGTTTTTGTTCGTAACCTTTAGTAAGTACACTTTGGTGTTTCTCAATTTTTTATTGGGCTTGTACTCGCCCGTAAGGTAATAACCGCCATCGGGTGATTTAAGTATATGGGTTGTATAAGGCACGCCTGTAGCTAAAAGATTAGAATCTTGAGGTGTAATATGCAGTAGTATTTGCAATCGATTATATTTTAAAATATTACCAATAGAATCGACCGGTTTTATAGACTCAACACCCTCTTGCAATAAACTGCCATATATAGTAAGTTCTTTTCGTAGCTTGTTTTTCTCGCTTGCCATATATTGGCTACTACCATCTATGCCATTATAATTTTCGTTTAAAAATGAGTTGTACTTTGCCATTCGCACCGCATCAAATCTATTTTTAAATTGAGCAATGAGGCTATCGGATTTCTTTATTTGATACACCATTTTATTATAAAATAGCAATTTACGCTCAATGGCGATATTGGCAGTATCAAAGTAAGTGCTGTTACTTTCTTCGATAAGTAGTTTTTGTTTCGATTCTTTATATTTTAATAAAGGCACAATTGGGTTGTTATAATCGAACCGAAGCAGATTAAAAACAAGTGATTTATCTATAGGCACTACTGTTGCTTCTTTAGAAATGGAGCTATTACTTAATTTAGTGATGGCAGCATTTTGCCGATCTTCGTTGATTTTAAGTAAAGTTCTAAGTGCTAATATATCGCCATTTATTACGGCTCTAACACTATCAACCCAAGCAGCATAATTCCACACATCAATTTCATTTTTTAAGAAATTAATTTGCGTAACAAGGCCATCGTACCTAAAAACAGTTATCGGTTTTATGGTTAACGACTGCTTATAGCCTTTTAGGGCCAAGGTGTCGGTCATTGATTTATAGATGCCGAAATAGTATAGCGCAGAGTCGTAATCGGATTTAAGGGTCGTAAGCTGGGCATCAAGCTTATCATCGTGCAACAGGTAGAGGTTTTTTAAACTACTGTAATTGCTAGATATGTTCACAAAGTTTTTTACAGCCTTATCATATGAATCTACAGATTGCGTAAATTTTGTGTAAACTAATGGCAGGCTTTTTTGTAATTTATCAACCTCTATTTGTTGTGTTTTAATGTATTGATTAACAAGTGCGGGGGTGGCCTCTGCTTCTTGGTTTAGTTTTGCAATCCAACCATAATACGATTTGTGCTTTTTTATTTCTTTATCGTTGATTACAATAGTGGCCTTAAATAGTTTTTGTCTAGACTGTTCGGCCAGGGCCTGAATTTTTTCATAATCAATAAGAGGGTCTGCTGCTTGTGCCTTTTTTAGGTATAAGGCTGACAGTCTTAAATTAGCAGTAGGGTGATCTAAATTTGTAGATACAAAAGCCTTTAAAACCTGCATAGAATAGTCATCTGAGGTGCCATCTATCATAGCATCAACATCTTTATATTTGGTTACTTGCCCAAAACTTTGTAATGAAAGGCTTATCAATAATATATAAATTAGCTTTTTCATTTTATATCCAAAATCTTAAGTTCAACACGTCTGTTTCTTGCTCTATTTTCTTTAGAATCATTTAATACCAAGGGTACACTTTCACCATAGCCTTTGGCTATAAATTTTTCGGAAGAAATGCGATTATCAATTAAATAATCTACCACGCTTTGGGCACGTTTATCTGATAAAATGGTGTTGAACTGGTCGGAGCCTACATCATCGGTATGAGCCGCAATTTCTACTTTTAAACTAGGGTTTTCGTTCATTAACTGAACTACACGTTGCAGTTCTACATAAGAAATTTCTGATAGCTGCACCGAGTTTGATTCAAAATTGATATTCTTTAATTCAAGCTTTGCATTTATTTCGAGTTTGGTAAGTTTCATTCCTACATTGGCTGAGGCGGCCTTTTTTGCTCCAGCTTCGGTAGTTAAATCTAGAGTAGTGGAGTTAAAGGCGTAGCCATCGCTACTAACAGATTCTATTTCATACCTATCCCCAGCTCTTAATTCCACGTGTTCATTGCCGTACGCTTCAATAACTTCATCTCTCGATTTGTTTCTAATTATTATTTTAGACCGAATCTTAGAATTATTTTTAATATCGGCAACATCTAAAAATATTCTTATTTTCTCTGGTTGTAGCTCAATATCTTTTTCATAATGCCTATAAATTACTAGGCCTGTTAAATCTAACGGAAAAGAAGCGCCCTTAAAATTATTAGCACTTATAAACACTTCGTAAATGTTTCCTAAGGGTAAATCAAGAATAACTCGACCCTCTTTTATGCTCGTTTTTACTTCTTGCATAAACGAAGAGGCTCCTTGTTTTTTTAACTTTACATCTGCTTCTAACGCTTCATAAAGTTCAATATCACTTACTGTTAAGGTGAGTTTTGCAGAAGTAAATAATTCAATATCTACGTTGTATTCTTTGTACTCTTTGGTGTTTCTAAGATCGTAGGTGGTGGCATAAGTTGAGTAGCCATCTGCCTTAAATTCTATATTATAATTTCTGCCAGTTGCCAAAACAAGAGCATATTTGCCATCGATAGCACTACTTTTAGCACGCATTACTTCTTTGGTAGTTCGTGCATCGGTAATAATAATATCGGTTTCTATCCCATTGTCAGTATCTTGGTCGGTAATGGTGCCTGCCACCACGTTATTAACAAACTGCCTAAATTGAGTTGGTATTTCTACCGTGTAAATATCTTTAGAATCATAGGCGAAATACATAAGATCACCAGAGGCAGATATGCACGGAAACTGATCGCTTTTATTAGTATTTACATAACTTAAATTTCTTGGGAGGCTCCAATTTCCTAGTATGTCTTTTCGTGATTGAAAAAGATCGAGGTCTAATTTTTCTTCGGAACGAATCGCTGAAAAAATTAAGGTTTTATTATCAGCCATAATACGTGGCCCTTTAGAAGTGTGTAAATTTATGGGTGATGGCAACTTTTTTGGTGTTGACCAAACACCTTCGGTACTGCGCGTAGATTCATAAATAGAATAAGCATAGTTCAAACTTTTACGAATTGTTTTATTTGATATTTCTTCTAGTGGCTTGTCTTTTACAAAATAGAGTGTTTTAAAATCTGCAGATATGGATGGGAAAGCTTCGTAACCTGCTGAATTTATTTCTTTTCCTAAGTTTATGGGAGCACTCCATCCGTTGGCAGACCTTGTAGAATAATAAATATCTTCTCTACCAAAACCAGAATTAAAGTAAGCAGAGTACAATAAAAAGTTACCATCAAAACTAAGAGATGGCCCTCCAATAGGGTCGTCTTTAGCTCCAAAATTATTGATGCTATCGAGCGGTGCCGGGTCTGACCAAGTGCCATCATCACCAAGCTTGGACTCATATAAGTCGTATTTAGAACCATTACCACGATTCGATTGAAAAACCATGGTTTTTCCATCGGCACTAATAGTTGGCGCATACTCCACAAAATCTGGTGTATTTAGTTCTTTTACGGGCACTTGCCGCATGGTACTATCTTGGGCTTTAAGGCCGAAATTGGTAGCAAGTATTAAAAATAATAGGTAAGCTATTCTTGAGTTCATATTCCAATCATAATAAAAGCAGCCCAATAATAAGGGTATTCGTACTCTTTTTGGATATCTAACTGTGCTTTTTGTAAAGCTTCGTGTTTTTCGATGCCACTTAACCAATAGGTATAGAAAGCCGACATCAATTTTTGAGTGGCCGTATCGTCTACTTTCCATAAGCTCATAATGAGTGTATTGGCACCTGCAATTATAAAAGCACGCTGCAAACCGTAAACGCCTTCGCCATTTTGCACATCGCCCAAGGCTGTTTCACATGCAGATAGTACTACAAGCTCTGTTTGATCTAAGTTCATGTTCATAACTTCGTAAGCAGTTAAAATGCCTGCGTTATCCGCTTTAACATCTGCATCACCTGCCCCGGCCAATAATAACCCCGACCTAAATAATGGATTATCTAAGAAGGTAGAATTATGCGTGTTCTCTTGTAGAAAAAAGCCGTGCGCTGCAATGTGTAATAAGGAGGGGCTTTCATTAATAATATCTTGTTTTTTTGCCGTTTTTTCTGATAATATATTAACAACCCATCCGTTTTTTTGCATTAGGCTTGCAATGTTCTCTACTTCTATTTTTGTGCCAGGCAGTTGAGTAATTGCTTTAAAGTTGTAGCTTCTTTCCATGTTGTTTGAAGCTAATTTTATGCTGTTTGGGTAAAATGGATCTGCTAATAAAAGGGCGTTCTTTGTTTGGGTAAAAGGCTTCGTGTTTAATAAATCTCTGGTGGAGCTTATATACCTAACATTATGGCTTTGTGTTAAATAAGTATTGTTTTTATTATCGTAAAATGAATTGGCATTTAATTTGTTAAACACGCCATCTGGTGAGAGGTAAACAGTTTTAAACCCTTTTACTACTGCAGTTAAAGGAACCCAATATGCAGTATGGCTAAAGTTATCTTGTCTTTTAAATTTTATGGAGTTGTTGTAAGATGGTAGGTACTTGTTTTCAAGTTTTTTCCCATTGGGGTAAATTACTAATTTAGGATGCGAAAAAGACGGGCTAATAGCTAAGGCAATATAGGTAACAGAATCAAGCTGATTATTTGAATTTCGCTTAATTCTTATAAATTCAAGGGCAATCTCATCTGGTTTTAAATTAGCTTGTATGGTTTGCCAATCTATTTGAGTTTTATCAAACTCCTTCGCAAATAATTCAGAAGCCGCAGATAATTGTTTTTCTTTGGCATTTACAACCGATTCGTAGGCATTTATTTCTACCCCTTCTTCTAATAATTTTGATTTACTAAAGGTAAAATAAATGGCCAACTGCTTTTTTAAAGTTTGCCACTCGTTAAAATCATGTATTAATTGATCGTTGCCACTGGCTAAAATCCTGTTGCGGGTTTTATTTATAGAATTAAGCAGAATTGCTTTTGTGGCAATCTGAATATTGTATAACTGCCCAAGAACAGCTTCATCTTTATTAAAATGCTCATAATATTCTAGCAGAAATTCTTTGTACCTATTAAATACAGGCGTAATTTTCTTATAAAAGGCGGTTTTTTCTTTTTCGCTTAGATTCGGAAAGTATTTTATAATCTGATCTAAATACAAATTAGCTACTTTATCAAAATCTAGCTTTGCTAACTCAAATTGATTCATTTGTTGCTTAAGCACGGCTCTACTAAATAAAGCAGCCGTATAAGAAGGGTGGTTTTCATCATAAAGAATGGCTCTAATGTCTATAACTTTATTAAGCAAACTATCTGCTCGTTGGTAATCCTTTTCATCCTCGGCCAAAATGGCCAAATTATGCAATGTGTTAGCATAGGATGGGTGATTAACCCCAAAACTATTTTTTTGAATTAATAGCGCTTCTTCAAATAAAGGCTTGGCCTCTTTTGTTTTTTTCTCTTGTTGCAGTAAAGAAGCATAATTATGTAAGGATATAGCATAATTGGGGCTTGCATTACCATAGATGGCCTTATTAAGGCTAACTGTTTCAGCTAGTAATTCCAATGCTTTTTTAGTGTTGCCTTTAAGGCTATAAAGAGTTGCCAAGTTTTCTTGGGTTACAAGATACTCCACTTGGCTCGAGCTATTGGTTGTATATATTTTTAAGGCGGTTTCAAATTGTATTTGAGCCTCCTCTAACCGGCCCATTTCTTGAAATAAAATGCCTAAATTATTATAAATAGCAGCTGCTGCGTTTGATTTATTATCTACAATAGAGAGGGCGTGATTAAATAATGGTTCCGAGGCGTCATAATTTCCTTGGTCTTTGGCTAAAGTTGCTTGCCTTAATAATATATCGGCATATTGCTTGCTGCTTTTTCCATAGGTGTTGTTGGCAATTTCTAATGCTTTATTATATTGTATTTCTGCACCTGCTAAATTGCCTTTGGCTTGGTATAAATTACCAATGCTTTGTAAAAACTTAAATTGCAAAGTAGCATCATTTGTTTTAAGAGAGCTTTCTATTTCGGTTAATAATAGTTCGGCCTCTGTAAAATTGCCAGTTGCTTGCAATAATGATAAATAATTAAAGGCAATGTTATTATAAAGTTGAGCATTGGTTTTAACAGGCACTGCAACTAGTGCATCCTTATAATAATTGGTGGCTTCATCAAAAGCGCCAATCGATTGGTAATACCCAGCAAGGTCGTTATAAATTGCACCAAGCTCTGTTGGTTTCCATTTTTCTTTGTTTGTTAAATTTAGCTGAGCAATGCTGGCAATTGCCTCCTCTTTGTTTCCTGTTGATAAGAAAACCCGAGCGCTACCGATCAATGCTTTTTGGTGCACAACAGCATTTTTCGGAAAGCTTTCTATGGCAGTTTCGTAATAAGCAATCGATTTTTCTTTATTGCCAATGGCACGATAGGCAATGGCGGTGTTATAGCTCGTACTACCCAAGGCTGTTTTATCAATCGGGGAATTACTTTTAATAATTATTAGTGCGCTATCAAATAAATGAACAGCCACTAATGCATTGCCTTGGTTTAACAAAATAGTAGCTTGGTCTGCTAATAGCAGTGCTGCTTGGTTGCTGCCAGACTCTACCACCAACCCAATTTTATCTAGTAGCGCCTTAGATTCATTATGCATGCCCTGTCGCTCAAGGTTATCGGCTAATAGCTTTGTTATTATAATGTAATCTTCCTGATTCTGTTCTTGTAACCTACTTAATGCCGTATTAAAATAATCCTCACCTTTTTTATAGGCAGATAGCGCTGTATGAGCCTTGCCCAAATCCATTAGGGCATCTATTACCTCTGGGTTATTATTATATTCAGGCGGATAGTATTCAAGCATTAAGCCTAAATACTTAATACCACTACTATAATCTTTTTGGGCTACACAGGTTTTACCATACGCATAGCAAAAAGAAAGATACTCCGCAGGCCATTCTTGTAGAGGATCTAACACGGCCATCGATTTTTTAAACTGCGCATACCCTTGTTTCAGGTTGCCTCCACCATAAAATGCGAGGGCAAGATGGCAGCCATTAATTGCTTTTTCTTCTGGGGTATAATTTGGAGTAAGTGTTGCTTGGTATAGTGCTTCCTGCAATACAATAATGGCCGAATCGTATTGGCTATTGGCGGTGTATAAAATTCCTAAAATATCTAATGCATCAATAAACGTTGCCTCTTCTACGGTAACTGCCTTTCGCCAAGAATTAACCTCTCTATTAGCATATTGTATACCTTGTG
>CAZDQR010000098.1:0-10394 GCA_964507315.1 uncultured Roseivirgaceae bacterium | reverse complement strand
TTCAGGAACTAATAAGAATGGGGTTCCCCAACCTACAGAGTCCACACCGTATTCATCAATAAGAAAATTATGCTCTTCTACAGTTCCAACTCCACCTTGTGTGGTTACCAATAATTCAATTGGATTAGCCGGGCAAGTTTTTTCTTTAGCTTTTAAAGCATCTTGCAGTATTGCAAACGTAGAACTAATTAACTCTTGTTTGTTTTCTTTAAACTCCTTAAGGATTGGCCCCATTAAAAGTCCTTCGGTAGCAAAGGCATGACCTCCACAATTTAAGCCTGATTCAATTCTGTATTCAGAAACCCACAGTCCTTTTTTTGCTAAAAACTTACCTTGTATCATAGCTGAGCGATAATCACTCACTTTGATAACAATTTTCTTTTTAATATGCCCGTTTGCATCTGGGTAAAAATCAGCAAACTCAGCAATATAGCTGTACAGCCTTGGGTTCATCCCAGCAGAGAAAATAATAGATGATTCTAAATCACTATTAGCATATCCACGTAGTGCTGCATGTGCATCGTTATACTCCGAAGGTAGTTCTTCATTATTCCAATAATTAACCTTATCTAGTTTAGTCATGATGTTAACATCAATACTACCTGTAGATAAATGTTTATTTGCCCAATCCAATAAATCTTGTTTTGAATAGGATTGGCTAGAAAATTCTTGGAATTTTTTCTTGATTACCGATATGTTGGGTAGCATTTGCATATACTTTTCAAAAGCTACTCCCGAATCTTTTATAGAGTGTTTAACCTCTTCAAATTTCTTTTCAACAATTTTATCAACCAAATTAAGGTAAGCTGTAATGCGTTTAGCGCGACAGTCTTCTATTTTATTAGAAATTTCATGAAATGGTTCATTAATTTTCTTGGTATAGAATTCTCTCATTTTTTCAATCAGAATATCATCAACCAATGATATTACAGACGAAATGCCAAACTGAGCTACCTTAATGGGTGAATCAATTGTAAACCCAGTACCCATAACTGGAATATGAAAAGAGTGCGATTTTATCTTTGTTACCATATTCTTTGTTAAATTAGATGGAAAGATAGCACTCTTTTAATTTTGTCAGCACCTAAGTCTTTTACTTTTTAGTATAAGGAGTAAGTTTTAACTAAGTGCATTAGATTAATTTAATAGCATCTAATATAAATACAATAGTTAAATGTTTGACCACATAAAAAAAGACCATTTTAGTTTTAGTAAAATGGTCTTTTAAAGTATTTTTTTTCAGTTATCTACATGCTGCGAACACCACCGCTGCCGCTTACTTTTTCTCTAATTTTAGAAGGCTTACCTACGTACCTAATACTGCCGCTGCCACTAATGTGAGCATCAATTTCATCCTTTACATTAACCTTTGCAGAACCAGATCCACTAATATGTGCTTCTACTTTGCTAGTTCTAAATTCAGCAGAGTTAATATTACCAGATCCACTAATATGAATTTCGTTTGTATAGGCACTACCTTCTAAAGTAATTCTTCCAGACCCTGAGATATGAGTTTCAATGTTTTTGCATTCAACATATAACTCAAGCTTGCCCGATCCACTTACACTTAAACTTACTTCATCGCCTTTAAGGTTGTTGCTATTGGTTATTTTGCCAGACCCACTAACACTTGCTCCAGTAAAGTTTTTTAGCGTTACTTTAACAGTTACGTCATCCATATTGTCGCCAAACCAACTGTTGTCTTCTTTTCTGATTTTAAGTTTTCCACCGCTTACATAGGTTTCAACTTTTTCTAAATCGTCTTTATGGCCTTCTAATACAAGGCTATTAGAACTGCCTTGCGTAATTATTAGTTTACCACCAATACCAAATGATACATAATCGAAATCGCCAACATTACGGGTTTCTTTGTTTTGAGCTTGTAGAGCAATAGTTGCTACAAGCAAAATAATTGATAGGGTTAATTTTTGCATACTTATTTTGAGTTTTTTATTAAAGACTGAAAAATATGCTTTGGGGTTGCATAAGAATGATTAAATATTTTCTTTTCGATTAACAAAACAATTGAACAGCATTAATTATTAAGTTTGAAGTATAATAAATAGGAGTATGGAAAAAAATATAATAGTACTTGGAGCTGGGCTCGTAGGCAGTGTAATTGCTCAAGACCTTAGCAAACAGCATAAAGTTACTTCTGTAGATATTAATAGAGAGGCGCTCGAAAAACTGTCGGCAATGGGAATATCTACCCAAGTAGTTGATCTTGCAAAGTCTGGAGAAATATCAAAAGTAGTGGCACCATTCGATCTAGTAATTGGTGCTGTGCCTGGGTTTATGGGTTATGCCATGGTAAAAGAAGTGATAGAAGCTGGTAAGAACATTGTTGATATTTCATTTTTTCCTGAAGACCCATTTCAATTAAATGAGTTAGCCAAGGCCAATGGAGTTACTGTTGTTACTGATTGTGGAGTAGCACCCGGAATGGGCAATATTATTTTAGGATACCATGCTAAAAAAATGAAAGTTGATAAATACGAATGCCTAGTTGGAGGGTTGCCAGTTGTTCGTGAATGGCCTTACGAATACAAAGCTGTTTTTTCTCCAATAGATGTAATTGAGGAATACATTCGCCCAGCTAGATATGTAGAAAATGGGCAATTAATCACCAAAGATGCATTATCCGATGCTGAGCTTATTGAGTTTGATAGGGTTGGTACGCTTGAATCGTGGAATTCGGATGGGCTTAGAACCTTAGCCGAGACAATGAACATTCCTAATATGATTGAAAAAACGCTGCGATATCCGGGTTGTATAGAGTATTTAAAAGTGCTGCGTGCAACAGGTTTTTTCTCTTACGATGAAATTGATGTGAATGGAACTAAAATTAAACCTATAGATTTAACAGCCAAGCTGCTTTTTCCTAAATGGAAACTTAAACCGGGGGAAGAGGATTTTACTGTAATGCGGATACGGATAGAAGGAGAAGAAAATGGTATTACTAAAAAATTGGAGTATTACTTATTAGATAAATACGATAGAGAAAATCAGGTTATTTCTATGGCTCGAACTACGGGTTACACCTGTACTGCTGTAGCTAATTTAGTGTTGGATAATAAGTTCGACCGTAAAGGAATCAATCCTCCAGAATATGTAGGTGAAGACGAAAGTAATTTTAAGTTTATACTTAGTTACTTGGAGGAACGAGGTGTTTATTATGAAGTGAAAAATTATTAATTGACACTAACTCTAAATACTCCAAACTTCCAACTTCTCTTGTTTCTAGTTTGATAAGTGTTAACATATCTTTAATTTGCCCCCTTAATTTTTCCTTATGACTAAGAGTCCTTCGCTTTTACAAGCAATTATTCCCATTGTATTTCTTATTGCATTACTGTCTATAAATGTATATTTATTTGCAGATGACGCTACTTATGGAGCCAACCAGATTGCCCTATTATTGTCAGCAGCAATAGGAGCATTAATAGCAACTAAAATAGGATTTAGTTGGGAGCATATTTTAAATGGGATTGTTAAAAGCATTAGCTCGGCCATGTCGGCCATCATAATTTTAATGCTAATTGGTTCGTTGGCAGGTACATGGCTTATAAGTGGTATTGTGCCAGCACTCATTTATTACGGATTAGACATCCTTAACCCTACCATTTTCTTGTTTGCAGCAGTAATTGTTAGTGCCATTGTATCATTGGCAACAGGTAGCTCTTGGACCACCGCGGCTACTATCGGTATTGCGTTAGTGGGTATTGGTAAGGCAATGGGAATTCATGAAGGTGTAGTAGCAGGAGCCATTATCTCTGGTGCTTATTTTGGTGATAAAATGTCTCCATTATCAGATACTACAAATCTTGCTCCCGCAATGGCTGGTACCGATTTATTTACACATATAAAGTATATGGCCATTACTACAGTCCCAACCATTATAATCACGTTAATTATATTCCTTATCTGGGGGTTTACCATAGATAGCTCTTCGAGTATTGGCACAGTAGAAGAAGTTCATCAAGCAATAGCTTCTAAATTTACAATAACTCCGTGGTTGTTTTTGGTGCCATTAATTGTGGTTGGTATGATTCTGAAAAAAGTGCCTGCTCTTCCTGCATTATTAGCAGGAGCATTATTAGGAGGTGTTTTTGCCATTATTTTTCAGCCTAATATAGTATTGGAAATTGCCGGTAATACAGGCTCAAACTGGGACTATTATAAAGGTGTAATGATGGCTCTGTTTAGTGAAACTAACGTGGCTACAGGCAATGGAATGGTAGATGAGCTTTTATCTGCCAGTGGCATGTTTGGTATGATGAATACCATTTGGCTTATTTTGTGCGCCATGATATTTGGCGGTGTTATGGAATCTGCAGGAATGCTAAAAAGAATTGCAGATAGCATTCTTCAATATGCGAACTCTACGGGTTCGTTAGTAGCCTCTACAGCTGCTACTAGTATATTCTTTAATTTAACTGCATCAGACCAATATATTGCTATTGTAGTGCCTGGGCGCATGTTTGCACCTGCTTATAAGGATAGGGGATTAGCTCCAGAAAACCTTAGTAGAACCTTAGAAGACGCTGGTACTGTAACGTCAGTACTTGTCCCTTGGAACACCTGTGGAGCGTACCAATCAACCGTATTAGGAGTGAGCACTTTTGCCTATTTACCTTATGCATTTTTTAATATTTTGAGTCCAATTATGACCATTTTTATTGCCTACGCAGGCATAAAAATTAAGAAATTGGCTACAAAAAAAGAGGACTAAATTTTATGCCATTAAGAGAACGTATTTCGACAGAGGAAGTAAATGCTTTGCCAATGCAAGCCTATGAAGGCGAGATTGTATTGATAGATAGCAAAGAGCAAGTAGAAAAAGCAGTAGTAGAAATTGAGGAGTATTCGATAGTTGGTTTTGATACAGAATCTAGACCTGCATTTAAAAAAGGAGAGTCTCATCCCGTTTCATTGCTTCAATTTGCCACACCTAAAAAAGTGTATTTGTTTAGGGTAAACTTAGTAGGTATGCCAGCTCCTATCAGTCGATTATTATCTAACCCCAAATTAATTAAGCTCGGAATTGCTTTGCATGATGATGTAAAAGATTTGAGGAAGCTTGGCGTGGCCAATCCACAAGGATACCAAGATATTCACTCGTTTATTAAAGATAAGGGAGTGATAAATACAGGGCTCCGAAAGCTTGCAGCTATGATTCTTGGTTTTAGAATATCTAAAACCCAACAAACCTCTAATTGGGAGAATGAAGTACTCAACGAACGGCAGCAAACCTATGCTGCCACAGATGCCTGGGTGTGTCTAAAAATATATGAGAAGCTGAAGGAGTTAAAGTTGATTTAACTACTTCAATTGCAAATCATAAAAATTCCATTCTTTCCCAGTTTGTTGTTCAGGGGCTCCTTCTAAAATAGAAAAGCTTGTTAGCGATTCTGGTAATGGCTCAAAATAGATTTTAAAAGTATGGTAGCTGTTGGGACGTACCAGTGTATTTTCTGGTTCAAAGGCTATATTGTCTTTATCTACCAAATAATACTTTTTAGACCTATCCGCTGGGGTAATGTAATAAGCACCCATTTCGCCCGGTTTAGATAATCGCATAAGAACTTGTTCATGCGAAGTGTTATGATACGAAAAAGTAATAATTGTAACCTCTTTAGCAATTTCAATCTTATCTATGGAAACTCGGTTGGTAGAAGATCCTCCTATGGAGAGGTTTTCGTAAATTTTGCCATTATAAAATGGTTCTAAATATCCAGAACCTTTTTTTGTTGCAAGGTTATCAGCATTATTTGAATCATCAACTTTACTAATCCATTCTACAGCTATTCTTTTTGCATCTATAAATGAAAATAAATAGACATTAGATTTTGTGCTCTTTTCTTTACTATCGATGGTGCTTAAAATACCGCTAGTATTTGAGCTAAGGTAGCTTATTTTATCATGCATTTGGTTAACCCATTGCTTAGTGCTTTTGTTAAAATATCTTAGAGCCGCTGACGGCTCACTTTTACCTTCATTAAAAACAATATTAACATAGATAGTTGGCTCATTATTATCATCGTAAATTTTGCCATGCCAAACTCCTATGAGTTCTTGAGCTATTGAAATGTTGGATAACAATATTAGAAAAATAAGAAAAAGAGTTTTCATAAAAATGGAGTTGATTATTGTGGGTACAAATTACGAATAAATATTTATTCTCTACCGTTTATATAATCATAATCCACTCTACCAAGAATTAACTGCCAATCATCTATAATTGTAAGCTATATTCCATTAATCAACGTTTAACCTTTTATTATTTATGAGAAAAACAGCATTTCTATTTATTGGGCTATTGTTTTTTGAATTTGGAGCTCAAGCACAGCATACTCAAAAGAGTTCATCGCAAATTTTAAACGATCTTAAAAAGTTAAACGTGCTGGGCAATGTGTTGTATTGGGCTGCACACCCAGACGATGAAAATACTAGGCTAATCGCCTATTTTAGCAATGAAGTGCTTGTGAATACTGCCTATTTAGCTGCTACACGTGGCGATGGTGGCCAAAATTTAATTGGGCCTGAGCTTCGTGAGGGGCTTGGAGTTATTCGTACGCAAGAACTACTTGCTGCTCGAAATGTAGATGGAAGCCAGCAATTTTTTACTAGAGCCAATGATTTCGGCTACTCAAAAACGGCAGATGAAACATTAAAAATTTGGAATAAAGAGGAAGTGCTCGCTGATATGGTGTGGACTATTCGCAAGTTTAGGCCAGATGTAATTATTACACGCTTTCCGCCTGATAAAAGAGCAGGGCACGGCCACCATGCAAGCTCCGCAATTTTAGCAGAAGAAGCTTTTAAAATCGCAGGCGATAAGAATTATTACCCTGAGCAATTATCCTATGTAGAGGTTTGGCAACCCAAACGATTAATGATTAATTCTGGCAGATGGTGGGATAAAGATATTGAAAACCAGCCGAATACCATAAAAATAGACGTTGGTACTTATAATGCTACACTAGGCTTGTCGTTTACAGAAATGGCAGCTACTAGCAGATCTCAGCACAGAAGCCAAGGGTTTGGAGCAACGCATTTTAGGGGTTCCCAAATTGAGTATTTAAAACCTGTACTAGGAGAGCCGGCAGAAGATAATTTGTTTGAAGGTATAGATTTAACATGGGGTCGTGTTGGTGAACAAAAGATAGGGCAGCAAGTAAATGCCATTATTGTTAATTATGATGCATCCAATCCTTCTAAATCTGTGGAAGCGTTGCTAGCGTTAAGGGTACAGGTAAGCAAGGTGAAAGATGAATTTTGGAGGAGCTTGAAACTTGCTGAAGTTGATGATTTGATAATGCAATGTGCAGGATTATTTATGGAAGCTACAGCATCTAATTCTTTAATTGTTCCTGGAGACTCCTTGCATGTGCAATTAGAATTAGTAAATAGGAGCGACATTTCTATTATTATAAAAGAGCTATCAATCAAGGATAATTATAAGAATGAGGAAACTATCATTCTTGAAAACAATAAAAAGTTAATTATAAAGATAGATTTTAAAACGGATGTTTCTCAAAGATTATCTGGGCCGTATTGGTTAAGGAACTTGGGTACAGTTGGGATGTACCAGGTGGAGGATCAATTATTAAGAGGAACACCTGAGAATAAGGCAGTTTATGCCATTAATGCAGTTGTTAGTTTCAACGGCACAAACATTAATTATAATGTGCCGGTAACGTATAAATGGACTGATCGTGTGGAAGGTGAATCCTATCGTCCATTATCTGTGGTGCCTCCAGTAGTTGCTTCTTTTGATGATGCTGTACTGATTTTTGATAATGGAAACGCTCAGAAAATAGGCGTAATAATAACCGCTAATAAACATGTTACTAATGCAGAAATCGAACTGAATATGCCAATGGGATGGAAAGCAAGTCCTGAGAATGTTACTATTAAAATTTTAGAAGAAGGAGCAAGTAAACGATATGTATTTAAGGTGGTTCCTGCAAATTCCAAATCAGCAGTAGATGAGCTTAGTGTTAAGATTAATGTAGAAGGAAAATCGTTTCATAATGGAATGCAAACCATCGCTTATAATCACATTCCATATCAAGTATTGTTACCAGAAGCAAGTGCTAAAGCAGTAAGTTTAAATGTTGCCGTAGGCGCAAAAACTGTAGGGTATATTATGGGTGCAGGCGATGAAGTTCCACAAGCGCTAGAGCAACTGGGTGTTAAGGTGTGGGTAATGGGTGAAGCTGATATTACCAAAGAAAATTTAGAAACGCTGGATGCTGTAATTTTAGGTGTGCGAGCTATAAACACGCAAGCATATTTAAAAGCTAAAAAAGACATTTTACTTAATTATGTTAAGGCAGGAGGTACTATGATTACTCAGTATAACACCATCAGGAGGATAGATTGGCATACGTTTGCGCCTTATGAGCTTACATTTTCTGGAGGGTCTGCTAAAAGCAGGGTTGCAGAAGAAAATGCGGAAGTTATTATTACAAATAGTAACTCGCCAGTTTTAAACTACCCAAATGCAATATCTACAACAGATTTTGATGGCTGGGTGCAAGAGCGAGGTCTCTATTTTCCTAGTGCTTGGGATAGCAGATTTAAGGCTCCTTTGGCAATGCAGGATGCCGGAGAGAAAGTTCATAATGGTAGCTTGTTAGTTGCGGAGTATGGCAAAGGATATTATGTTTATACGGGACTTAGTTTTTTTAGAGAACTTCCTGCAGGTGTGCCTGGGGCATACCGATTGTTTGCCAATATTATTTCGTTAAGTAGTAATCCTAATACAAGCATTAAATCTAATTAAATTGTTCCGATTTTTGAAATTTGTAGAATACACCAAAGCCCATATTTTAAGAAATATGTATTACTTCCTTTTATTGGATTATTTGCCTCGGAAGCCTATTTATATACCATCTTATCAACCCCTTATTAAATGAGTACCATTGATTTTATAGTGCTTTTTGGTACCATGTTTAGCATAGTGTTATATGGTATTTGGAAAACACGAAAAAGCAAAGATTTAAATAGCTACCTGTTAGGTGATAACTCTATGAAATGGGGCACTATAGGACTTTCGGTAATGGCAACACAAGCCAGTGCTATTACTTTTTTATCAACACCTGGGCAGGCTTATCAAGATGGAATGGGCTTTGTGCAATTTTATTTTGGGATGCCTTTGGCCATGATAATACTTGCGGTATTTGTGGTGCCACTTTATTATAAGCTCAAGGTTTTTACAGCCTATGAGTTTTTAGAGCAGCGATTCGATTTAAAATCGCGCGCACTTACAGCTATTCTCTTCTTAATTTCTAGAGGCTTAGCTGCAGGTATTACCATTTATGCACCAGCTATTATTCTTTCGTCCATACTTAATTGGGATATTAATATCACCATTTTAATCATAGGCCTAATTGTAATTGTTTACACGGTTTCGGGTGGAACCAAGGCTGTTGCAGAAACTCAAAAGCAGCAAATGTTTGTGATAATGGGAGGGATGTTTGTTGCCTTTATTGTGTTACTTACTAAGTTACCAGAAAATGTAGGCTTAACCGAAGCACTGAGTGTTGCAGATAAAATGGGTAAAATGGATATAATTGATTGGGATTTTGATATGAACAATCGATATAATATCTGGTCTGGAATGATTGCGGCTTTATTTTTATTTCTGGCTTATTTTGGAACAGATCAATCGCAAGTTCAGCGCTACTTATCCGGTAAAAGCATTAAAGAAATTAGGATGGGTTTATTGTTTAATGGTTTTTTTAAGATACCCATGCAGTTCTCCATCTTATTAGTAGGGGTTCTCGTTTTTATATTTTACCAGTTTACAATGCCTCCTATGTTTTTTAATAAAGTGGAGCTTGATAAGTTAGAGAATAGCAAATACGAACAAGAATATACCGAGCTCAAGAAAGAACATCAAGAAGTATTTAACATCAAAAGAGAAAAACTGGAAGAGTTTGTTACCGCAGATAAAAGTGGAGATCAAATTAAAGCTGACGCACTAGCCCAAGATATTAATGCCCTTAATGCTCAACAAGATGCTATTAAAACTAGCACAATAGGGCTAATACAAAAGGTAAATGAAAATGCTGAATCGAAAGACTCTGATTATGTGTTTATAACTTTTGTGATGAACTATTTGCCACACGGGCTCATAGGGTTGCTTATTGCAGTAATATTTTCAGCGGCTATGAGCTCAACCTCCTCGGAATTGAATGCTTTGGCTTCCACCACGGTAATTGATTTTTATAAACGTATGGTAAATAGCACAGGTTCTGATACCCATTATTTGTTTATGACAAGGCTGTTTACAGCCTTTTGGGGTGTGCTAGCACTCCTGTTTGCTATGTTTGCTTTCCAATTGGAAAACTTATTACAAGCCGTTAATATTCTGGGTTCGGTTT
>CAZDQR010000097.1:0-10394 GCA_964507315.1 uncultured Roseivirgaceae bacterium | reverse complement strand
AAAGGCCATTTGCTCCTGTGAGTAGTATTTTCATGTATTTACACTATGAGTTTTTCTCCCTACTAAAAAAAAGGAGATACCGGAACAAGCCCGATAATATGTTATCAAATTCTAATTTTCTTCTTTTACGACAGGATATTCATACCCATATTTTGCTGTAATTTCAGTCTTAGGCATTTCTATAATTTCCATCTTTAAAAAAATATCCTCTATTGGTTTGTCTCCAACCCCTGTTTGAACGGCAGCAATTTTATCGACTACTTCTATGCCTTCAACAACTTGGCCAAAAACCGTATACTCAAAATCTAGTGCAGGGTAACCATCCACTTTAGTGTATAATGCCATCTGTTCTGCTGTTAACTCATTATCCAAGTTCATGGCAGTATAAGCGGCAATTTCTTCTTTCAACTCAATTAGTATTTGTTGAAGCTCATTCATTCTTCCCTGTTCTTGCATTATTAACAATGTATCTCTTAAGGGTAAATTTGCTTCACTCTGCAAATACTGCCCAGCAGCATAGTTCAATTTTGATAAGTCTGTTTTAAGCTCCTTTTCACTAAAAGTACGCCCATGTACGATGTAAAACTGAGTACTACTCTTTCGTTCTGGATTTACATTATCAGGTTGCCTTGCTGCTGCTAATGCTCCTTTAGCGTGCAGATGGTGTGTACTAAATTCTGCTGGAATTAATCGTTTGCTTTCATTTGAAAAACCAGGTTTTGAGGCCACATCTCCTCCTTGAATCATAAAGTTATTCATCACTCGATGGAAGGTGGTACTGTCGTACATGCCCTCTTTGGCCATTGATAAAAAGCTCTCCTTATGCATAGGAGTATCCTCGAATAATAAGACTGTGATGTCGCCTGCATTTGTGTGTATCCTCACTAATGAATCTACATTTTCATCTTTTGCACTACAGCTCACGATTATGATCGCAAGAACAACAATTAAAAGCTTAATAGGTGTACGCATATACTTTTTGAATCTTTTTCTTCGACATCTTTTTAACCGTAATAGTCATTTTTATGTCATTCAATGGCTTATTTCTACGGTCTTTATTCTGAACAGCGATTTTTTCTACCACATCAAACCCTCTAATAACTACCCCAAAAACAGTGTAATTCCCATCTAAAGAATGATAGCCATTTTCATTTTCTACTATATAAAACTGCGAACCATTTGAAGCCTTTTGGGGATTTGATCTATCTGGTGCTCTTGCCGCTGCAATTGCTCCTCTATTATGTGTTAATTCAGGCACGAACTCCGCTGGCACAGTATAGCCAGGGCCACCTTGCCCATCATTTGTATTATCATCATCCGTTGTGTTTGGGTCACCTCCCTGAATCATAAAATTATCTATAACTCGATGGAACGTAGTGCCATCATAAAACCCTTCTTCTGCCAATTTTAGAAAATTAGCTTTGTGTTTCGGGGTTTTGTCCGAAAGCAACAAAATAATATCACCAAAATCGGTATGAATAGTAACTAATTGATCTTTTCCTTTAGGGCCTCCTCCTAAAAAGAAAGCAATCATTAACGTAATTATAGAGAGATTCATTTTGTACTAAATACTTGAGAAATATTAATTGATAAATTCATAAATAGCAGTTTGCTACTGGCATTTCTTTCTACATAATAGGCGGCATCCGAAATTAGACTTGATAACTTTTGAAACTGATCTAAGGATATTGCTTTTCCAAAATTAGAGGCAAATGACTTTTCATCTCCCTCCACTCTAAAGAGTTTATCTTGGGTGGCATTAATAGATACGAGTGCTTCCCTTAAAATCGAAAGCCCATATTTTAAGAAAGTTCCTTGAGCAGCCTTAGTTAATTTGGCAAATTCATCTGTTTGATCAACCAATTCGCCCATGTGCCTTTGATGGCAATGGCGCATCCATTCTTTAAAGAAGTTAAAATTATCGGTTTCTACCTGCGCAGATAAATAAAGAGCAGTGCGCAATGAGCCATCTGCTAAATGTGCCAATTGCTTTGCTCTCGTAGATTCTACCCCATGCACTTGAGTGAGCACTTCACTTAATTCTAAATCTGTAAACGATGGGATATTTAACCTTTGAACACGAGATATAATGGTAGTAAGCAAGCTATCTGGCTCTTCCGAAACAAGTAAAAAAAGCGAATTTGCTGGTGGTTCTTCTAGAACTTTTAAGATACCATTAGCCGCATTCTTATGCATTTTTTCAGGATGCCAAATAATCATTATTTTAAATTTACCCTCAAACGCTTTGAGCGATAAATCATTAATAATGGTTGTTTTCTCTTTCGTGCTAATTAGTGCCTTCTTGCCTTCTCCACCATAAATTTCTGACCAATCCAACAGGTTGCCATAAGGAGTCGTTAATAAAAAGCTACGCCATTCTTTTAAGAACATCTGGCTTTTTGCATCCTTGGCAGTAATGTTTTTAGTGCTACTTACCGGAAAGATGAAATGTACATCGGGGTGTACAAATTTTTGATTTTTACTACACGCAGAGCATTCACCACAGGCATCTTCTTCTGTTGGGTTTTCGCAATTTAAAAAAGTGGCAAAAGCGAGCGCCATTGAAAGGGCAGGAGAGCCAGGCATACCTGCAAATAATTGCGCGTGGGCTACGTGGTTAGATTTTACTGCAGCCCTTAATAATGATTTAGTCGACTCTAAGCCGTGTATATCTTTAAATCGCATTTCTTATTTTTCCCAAGTTCGGTATTGTGCTTCAAGCTCAAACACTGTTGCTAATATTTCCTTTTCAATTTCGTTAAAATCCCCGTGCCTTCTTTTCATGGCTACATGTGCCATTTCAAACACTTTAGGCAGCTTAAAGGTAGTAAATCCTGTAGGCCCACCCCAAGCAAAAGACGGTATAAATGTACGAGGAAATCCTGCGCCAAAAATATTGGCAGCCACACCTACCACAGTGCCCGTATTAAACATGGTATTAATCCCACTTTTAGAATGGTCGCCCATCATTAGGCCACAAAATTGTTCGCCTGTATTTAAGAAACCTCCTTTATCGTAATCCCACACCTTAATAAGGTCATAATTATTTTTAAGGTTACTTGTATTAGTATCTGCACCGATATTGCACCATTCGCCTAAAACAGAATTGCCTAAAAAGCCATCATGACCTTTATTACTAAAACCAAAAATAACGGAGTTACTTATCTCTCCACCTACTTTACTCCAAGGGCCTATGGTAATATCACCACGCATTCGAGCATTGGTATTAACGGTTGAATTATGGCAAATTGCAAATGGACCTCTAATAATAGCACCTTCTTCTATGGTCGCATTTTTACCAATATAAATTGGCCCATTTTCTGCATTTAGAGTCGCGTCTTTAATGTCGGCCCCTTCCTCTATAAAAATATTCTCTTTGTTATAGATCCTTGTATATGGATCTGATATTGGTTGACTCTTTCTGCCCTTAGTTATAAGCGTATAATCTGCCCTTATCTCTGCCCCATTCTGTTTAAAGATATGCCAGTTTTGAGTGATTAGTGTCGTATCTCCTTCGAATTTAACCTCCTCACAATTTTCTCCAATAGCGTTACACGCTGTTTGCCCTTCTAAAGAAGCAAGTAAAACCCCTTCTTTCACCAACTTTTGATTTGGCTTGAGGTCTTTAATAGCCTTTAATAATTGTGAATTTGGACAAAGATTGCCAGAGATGTAAAGGTTTTGATCTTCAAAAGATACTATAAATTTTTTAGAGAGGTATTCTTCTGTTAGATACGAAACTTCAGAATTCAAGTGTTCTTTCCACTTATCGGCAATGGTTAAAATTCCAACTCTAATTTCTGCTACCGGCCTAGTGTAAGTAAACGGAAGCAGCTTTCTTCGCGCAGCGATTGAATCAAAAAGAATGTAATTCATATGGGTTGATTTCGAACAAAAATAAGAGAATAAAAAAAGTCTCCAAGAGTTTATCTTGGAGACTTCAATAAATCGACTAAATCGATTACTTATTTTTTCTTGTATCTGTTGTTGAATTTCTCAACTCTACCTGCAGTATCTAAGAATATTTTCTTACCTGTGTAGAATGGGTGCGAAGCAGAAGTTACTTCCACTTTAATTAACGGATATTCGTTACCGTCTTCCCACTTAATTGTTTCTTCAGAACCCATTGTAGATTTCGTTAAAAAAGCAAACTCACTTTGTAAATCTTGGAAAACTACTGGTTTGTATTCTGGGTGTATTTCCTTTTTCATTATATATAGATATTTCTTCTGTCCTTAATTTCGGAGCACAAAGTTAGAGAATTTCATTCTTTGTTCAAATATTTTCTACTTAATTTGAGGTATAAATTACTGTTTTTCAAACATTAATATAAAATTTTGACTAAAAAGGCCCTCATTTTCATTCTATGCTCGTTTGTTCTTGCAAAAATTTCTTTTGCCCAAAGCACAAATATACCACTGAACAAGGATACTTATCATTTAATTGATCGATTCGAGATCTTAAGTGGAAAATTACCAGACACTTACCATAGTGCCGTAAAGCCTTACGCTCGTAAATCCATCGGACAATTTACAGATTCAATTCAAACCTTAACCCTTAAAAACTCAAGGCAAGATAAGTTTAATTTAGAGTACTTAAGAAACGATAATTGGGAGTGGGTAGATAGCTCCACCAATGTTGGCAGGCATCCATTATGGAATACTTTTTATAACAATAAATCCGACTTTTTATATGGAGCCGACAAAGACGAAGCCATACAGTTTCATATTAGCCCGGTGCTGTATTTAAGTTATGGAGGCGAATCTGCGCAAGCAGAATACACCTATATTAACACACGTGGCCTACAATTAAGGGGCATGATTGATAACAAAGTTGGATTTTATGCCTTTATGAGCGAGAACCAAGTGCGATTTCCTGTGTATGTGCAAGATTTTGTAAGAGAATTTAGGGTAGTGCCTAATGAAGGTTTTTGGAAAAGTTTTGGAACCAAAGGCTACGATTTTTTTAATGCAACAGGCTATATAAGTTTTAATGCAACCAAGCATATCAACTTTCAATTTGGGCACGATAGGCAATTTATTGGAGATGGTTATCGCTCTATGTTGATGTCGGATTTTAGTCCACCAGCACTTTTCTTAAAGATTAACACCCACGTTTGGAGCTTTAATTACACCAATTTATTTACCCAAGTATATGCAGATGCCTATGGTAATTCTGGAGGATCGGTTGGGAATACCCAATTTCCTAAAAAGTATTTAGTTGCCCATAGGCTGGGCATTAATATTGGTAAACACGTAAACCTTGGTGTGTTTGAATCTGTCGTTTTCGGCAGAGAAGATTCTTTGGGCAATAATCACTTTGAGTTGAGTTATCTAAATCCAATCATTTTTTACCGTTCGTTAGAGCAGCAAAACGGCAGTTTAGATAACGCGCTTATTGGCTTTGATGCCAAATGGAATTTTTGGAGTCATTTTTCTATGTATGGCCAATTTATATTTGATGAATTTAAAATTAGCGAGCTTAAAGCTGGCAATGGCTGGTGGGCAAATAAATTCGGGTATCAGATAGGACTAAAATATATTAATGTAGCTGGCATTAATAATTTGGATTTGCAAGTAGAGTATAATTCAGCAAGGCCTTACACTTATACTCATTCTACCATTTATTCTAATTATGCTAATTATAACCAAGCAGTAGCTCATCCGTTAGGAGCAAATTTTAAGGAAAGCATTATTATTTTACGCTACCAGCCTATACCTAAGTTGAGCCTTACAGGTAAATTAATATATGCGAAATATGGACTAGATGCCGCCAACCAAAACTGGGGCAAGGATATTTTAAAGGACTATAATACACGTGAGCAAGAGTATGGCAATTTTACAGGGCAAGGAATTGCCAGTTCGCTTATGTTTATGGATTTTACCGCCACGTATCAGCTTAAGCATAATGTGTTTTTAGATGCTAAACTTATTTCGAGAGAACAAAAAAGCAATGATCCATCTTTTGCCAATAAATCTACTATTTATTCATTCGCTTTTCGATGGAACATCGCCCAGAGATTACAAGAGTTTTAATCATTTAGGCTAGCTTTGTGCTCTTGCAAAATTTATGAACACTTACCTTAGAATATTATCATACGCTAAAGGCCTTGGCTGGTACGTTCCACAATATGTGATTACCGTAGTATTATACTCGCTATTTAGTGTGTTTAATATTGCTTTGATGGCTCCAATGTTTGAAATCCTTTTTTCAACTTCCGAAACCTTTACAGTTCAAACACTTCCTGCAGAATTCTCTTTTGAGGCCAATTATTTTATAGATGTTTTTAATTATTACCTCTACAATATAAAAGTAACGTATGGGGAAATTGGAGCACTAAAAGCAGTAGCTGGCATTCTAATAATTGCCGCTTTTTTCTCTAATATTTTCCGCTACTTAACCACGGTTTTATTAGCTATTTTTAGGAATAAAGTAATTGAAAACATTAGAGTAGATGTATTTGATAAGGTTACAGGGTTGGATATTGGCTATTTTACTAATGAAAGAAAAGGTGATATCATGTCGCGCATTACTAACGATGTGCAACAAGTAGAACATACGGTACAAGATTCTTTAAAAGTAGTGCTATTAGAGCCCATCCAGCTTTTATTTTACTTTTATGCTCTTTATATAATATCCCCTAGCTTAATGCTATACACGTTAATTCTACTACCTCTTTCTGGTGGATTAATTGCCTCTCTTGCTAAACGATTAAAAAAGAGCGCTGCAAAAACGCAAAGCTCCATGGGCAATATATCTAACCATGTAGAAGAAGCTATTAGTGGGATTCGCTTAATAAAAGCATTTACAGCTCGTTCTTACATTTCTAAAAAGTTTAAGAAGGAGGTAGCAAACTATTCCAAACTAAGCATTTCAATGGCCAAGAAATTTGACTTAGCAAGCCCTATGTCAGAATTTTTAGGCGTAGGCATTGTTGCTGGCCTATTGTTATTAGGAGGCTCAATGGTACTTAGTACACCTTCATCACTTACTGGTACTGGATTCATTACGTTTATTCTTCTTTTTGCAAGGGTATTACAACCAGCCAAGGCCATCTCCAATTCGTTAAGTTCAATTCAAAGGGGAATTGCTAGTGCAGAACGTATTTTTCAAATTACTGATACGGAGCCAACCATTTTAGAAAACGAAGATGGAGTTGAAGTTAGAGAGTTTAAAACAGGCATTTCTTTTAAAAATGTATCCTTTAAATATGAAGAAGAGTATGTGCTTAAAAAGATTTCTTTTGAGTTAGAAAAAGGTAAAACCATTGCCTTGGTTGGTATGTCAGGTGGAGGCAAATCTACCATTGCCGATTTAACTCCACGCTTTTACGATCCAAGCGAAGGAGAAATCACTATCGATGGTATAGATTTACGAAAATGCACCCTTAATTCTGTTCGTCAAAAAATGGGAATTGTAACCCAAGAATCTATCTTATTTAATGATACAATTCTAAGCAATATTGCCTTTGGCATCGAAAACCCTTCTGAAGAAGAAGTGATTAAAGCTGCCAAAATTGCCAATGCCCATGACTTTATAATGAATACGCCCAATAAGTACCAAACCGTAATAGGCGAAGATGGGGCTAAGCTTTCGGGTGGTCAACGCCAACGATTAAGTATTGCTCGCGCTGTAATGAAAAATCCAGATATCCTTATTTTGGATGAAGCTACATCTGCATTGGATTCGCACTCCGAACGTCAAGTGCAAGAAGCCATTACCAATCTTATGAGCCACAGAACTTCCTTGGTTATTGCTCACCGCTTAAGCACCATCCAACATGCTGATGAAATATTAGTAATAGAACGAGGTGAAATCATTGAGCGCGGTAATCACTCTGAGCTTATGAAAAAAGGTGGCAAGTATAAATCTTTGCAGGATATGCAAAACATTAAATAATTGCTTGTCATTTAGTTAATTATTAACTTGTGGTTTGAATCAACTCGAGCCATTATGAAACTCAAACCAACAATTTTAATTCTACTTGCCTTATCGGCATTTCAGTGTACTATGGATAAAGAGAATAAACAAGTTTTGGCTCCACCAACGGTTGCCAAACACGAAAAAGTATTTAACGAACACGGTCAAAAGCGAGTTGATAATTATTACTGGCTCAACCAGCGAGAAGACACGGCAGTACTAGATTATCTAAATGCTGAGAATGATTATCTAAGTAAGATAATGGAACACACCAAACCTTTACAGGAGAAATTATATGATGAAATTGTTGGTCGAATTAAAAAGGATGATTCCTCGGTTCCTTATTTTAAAAATGGCTACTGGTACTACACCAAATTTATAAAAGGAGGAGAGTACGCAATCTACTGTCGTAAAAAAGAAAGCCTAGAAAATAAAGAAGAAATAATGTTAGATGGCAACGAAATGGCTAAAGACCATTCCTATTTTGCCATTGGAGGCATGAGTGTCAGCCCTAATAATAAGATGCTAGTGTATGGAGTTGATACGGTGAGTAGAAGAAAATATACGCTTCATTTTAAAGACTTAGAATCAGGCGAAGTATCGAACGAGACAATTCCTACAACAACAGGAGGGGCTTCTTGGGCAAATGATAATGAAACTATTTTCTTTGCCACCAAAGATGATAACACCTTACGTTCCGATAAAGTACACAGGTATAAAGTAGGCCAGCCAGAAAGCCTGGAAGAAATTTATTTTGAAGAAGACGACACCTTTTATACAGGAATTTACAAATCATTATCAGGTAAATTTTTAATACTCTGGTCGGGCGCAACACTTACTTCAGATTATAGAATATTATCTGCAGATAACCCTTGGGGCGACTTTACCCAGTTTACACCAAGAGTACGAGGGCATGAGTATAATATAGAGCATCACGAAAACGAGTTTTACATTTCTACCAATAAGGATAGCGCAACCAATTTTAAGTTGATGCGAACTCCAGATAATTTAACGACCTTGGATAATTGGCAAGAAGTAATTGCACACAGAGAGGAAACATTGCTAGAAGGAGTTACTGCCTTTAAAGATTATTTAATTGTTGCAGAACGCACAAATGGACTAAACCAAATTCGAGTACGCAATATTGCCAGTGGCAATGAACATTATATTGAGTTTACAGAGCAGGCCTACACAGCCTATACAACAGGCAATAGAGAATATAATACAGCTAGTTTGCGCTTTGGGTATGAGTCTATGACTACGCCAGAATCTACCTTTGATTATGACATGGAAACCAAAGAACGAACCCTTAAAAAACAACAAGAAGTTGTGGGCGACTTTGATTCAAATAATTATGTAACAGAACGAGTTTTTGCAACAGCACGAGATGGTGCAAAAGTACCAATGAGTTTGGTGTATAAAAAAGGCATAAAAAAAGATGGAACTAATCCTACTTTATTATACGCTTATGGTTCCTATGGTTATACCATCGACCCAAGTTTTAGCTCAGTAAGGCTAAGCTTATTGGATCGTGGTTTTGTGTATGCCATTGCCCATATCCGAGGTGGCCAAATGATGGGTAGGCAATGGTATGAAAATGGTAAAATGTTTAATAAGAAAAACACCTTTTTCGATTTTAATGATTGTGCCAAATACCTTGTAGCCGAAGGCTATACAGCCAAAGACGAGCTTTTTGCCATGGGCGGAAGTGCTGGTGGTTTATTGATGGGAGCCATTGTAAATTACGAGCCTGAACTTTATAAAGGAGTTGTAGCAGCTGTCCCTTTTGTAGATGTGGTAACCACAATGATGGATGAAACGATTCCGCTAACCACAGGCGAATATGACGAATGGGGTAACCCCAACAATAAAGATGCTTATGAGTACATTCTTAGTTACTCGCCCTATGATAATGTAGAAGCAAAGGCTTATCCTAATATGCTAGTTGTTACAGGCTTGCACGATTCACAAGTGCAGTATTTTGAGCCTGCCAAATGGGTAGCTAAACTACGAGAGCTAAAAACGGATGACCACATATTATTGCTTGATACTGATATGGAAGCTGGTCATGGAGGAGCATCGGGTCGTTTTAAACGATACAAAACCACAGCTTTAGAGTATGCCTTTATATTAGATTTAGCAGGCATTAAGGAATAATCGCCCTACGGTCGAGGGTTTCCTTTGTGTAACTCTGCTCTTCTTCGTGTTACTTTGTGTAATAACTATATCGCAGAGCTACACAAAGAATAACGAAGATTCACAAAGTAATTAGTGTACAATCTGAATAAATCATTTTTTTCTGCATATGTAAAAGATAGTTGAAATGGAACCATTTGATAATCAAACCTTCGAAAAAAATAATACCTTAACAAAAGGTGAATATGAAAATTGCACGTTCAAAAACTGTTCGTTATCTAAACAAGACATCTCAAATTATACGTTTTTAGAATGCACATTTGAGCATTGCGACTTAA
>CAZDQR010000096.1:0-10408 GCA_964507315.1 uncultured Roseivirgaceae bacterium | reverse complement strand
CATAATAAATTCGCTGCCATTGGTATGACCATGTTTGAAAATGATGATGTAGATTTTTACCTTGAAAAAGAGAATCCCGAAAATGAGAATCAAGTTTGGCATAGTAATTCTTGGGAAAGGCTTTCTAAAAGAGTAGAGGTAATAGAGGTTAAAGATGGGGAACCTGAAACAATTACGGTTAGAACATCTAGCCATGGGCCAGTTGTAAACGACATCTTCTTTAAAGATTCTAAAAACAATAACCCTGTTTCCGTTTGGTGGGCATTCTTGCAATTTAATAACGACCTTATGGAAGCATTATATAAGTTAAACCATATTGCCTCTATTGAGGATGCGCGGTTAGGCGCTTCCCTAATCGAATCGCCAGGTTTAAATATTATGTATGCTGATACAGCAGGCAACATTGCTTGGTGGGCTTCGGCTAATTTACCTATTAGACCTAAACATGTTAACACCAAGCTCGTTTTAGATGGCACGGGGAAAGACGACATTCTTGGCTTCTATGACTTCTCGAAAAACCCTCAGGCAGAAAACCCTGAATGGGGATATGTAGCCACGGCTAACAACCAACCAGATTCTGTAGATGGCGTATTATACCCCGGTTATTATTACCCAAGAGATAGAGCTGGAAGAATTGTGGAGCTAATCAATGAAAAGCCCTTAGGATGGACAGCAGAAGATTCTAAAAAAATGACGGCAGATGTAACTTCTCGGGTACAAGTTGAATTAGCACAAACAGTTGTCGCTATCATAAAAGAATTCAAAATAGATATTCCAGAAGAGGTAATAACATTACTTGCCAATTGGGATGGAGATCATCAAATCGATAATATTGAACCATCTATCTACTATACTTTTCAAGCATGGTTACAGTATTATGCATTAAACGATGAACTTGGATATGACAACTTAAAAGCCCTGAGTGGGACTTCTACAATTAAAACAAGTTTCCTTCATTTGGTTCAAAACAAAGAATCTATTTGGTGGAATGATGTAACAACTACTGAAAAGGAAACTCGCTTAGATATTATTGAGAAATCTCTAAGAGCTGCATTAAAAACACTGGAAAAAAATTATGGAAGCACAAACCCGAACGATTGGAAGTGGGGAACAATTCACACCCTTACCCACAACCATCCTTTAGGACAAGTGGAGGCTCTCAAAAAGTATTTTAATGTAGGGCCAATATCAATTAAGGGAGGAAGAGAAGTAATTAATAACCAAGCACATGACCTTGATACCACAGGCATTTTTAATGTTGTTGCTGGCCCTGCCATTCGTACGGTAATTGATTTAAGCGATATGAACGGTGCCATGAGTATTAACCCTACAGGTCAATCTGGCAATTTTTTAAGTGAGCATTATGATGACCAAGCTCAAATGTTTGCCGATGTTGAGTTTAGACCTCAACTAATGGATTCATTAGATATTGTAAATGATACACAATCAACCTTAATACTTGCGCCAAAAGAGTAAAAGTGGGTTTTAAAAACATAAAAAATAAGCTTTACATAATTATTTTTGAAGCAGACAGCTTCTGGGGAAAAGCCTTTGATGTTGCCTTGCTCATAGCCATTTTACTAAGTGTAGTTACCGTTTCTTTAGAAAGCGTAAAATCACTGAGTGAGCATTATCAACACTATTTTGATGTTTTAGAATGGGGTTTTACAGCTTTATTTACGGTAGAATACGCTTTACGCCTTTGGGTAACTCCACGTAAAAGGGCCTATGTTTTTAGCTTTTTTGGAGTAATCGACTTGCTCTCCACATTGCCAACTTACATTGGGTTAGTAGTAACGGGTGCGCATTCTTTAATAGTTTTAAGAAGTTTTAGGTTATTACGCGTTTTTAGAATTTTTAAATTAGCTCGCTTTGTAGGTGAAGCATCTCAATTGCGAAAAGCATTAAAATCTAGCCAGCCAAAAATAATTGTATTTATAACTGCTGTAAGCATTATTGTGGTAATTATGGGCACGCTTATGTACATTATTGAAGGAGGCGTTAATGGCTTTACAAGTATTCCTCGGTCTATTTATTGGGCTATTGTAACACTTACCACAGTAGGTTATGGAGATATTGCACCTATTACTGTTATAGGCCAATCTATTGCAGCTCTAATAATGATACTAGGTTACGCCATTATTGCTGTGCCAACAGGAATTGTTACTGCAGAAATTGGAAAATCCATGTACGAATCTAAGCAACCTAATTTAAGAATTTGCGATAATTGCAAGCATAAGGAAGGTGACCCTAATGCTAATTTTTGTAAAAATTGCGGGTCTAAATTCTAAAGATTAGCGTTTAAGAAACTTATATGTTTCACTAAAGCCAGTAGAAGCATCTTTAACCGCCACTAAATAGTAGCCAGCAGGCAAGTTTTTAACATCAACTACAAACTCGTTAGAACTTGTCTTTTCCGTAAAAACTTCTATTTTACTCCCAATTATTGAGTGTATTACAATTTGAGGATCAGTTAAGGTAGATTGCTCAATCGTAATTTTCAAAAAATCAATGCTAGGATTAGGATAAATTTGGATCTTATTTTCAATTACTAAATCTTCCGATGAAAATGAAGGGTACGCTCTATCTGTTTGGGCCTTTGAGGCAAACCCAACCATAACAAATAAGGCAGATATCAAAATAATTTTAAACTTTTCCATTTTTATTTTTACAACTATAGACAATAACTAAGCCAAATAGTTTAAATCACTCTTACAAATAACGGGCATTTTTTAGAAAGGTTCTATTTTAATAAAATAAAAGTGGAATAAATTCGTTCGGAGAACCCTGCATAATTCTAGTAGCATCCTCAGGCTCAGAAAATGACGTTTACAGCAGATTCTCTACTTCCATTTTGCCACTATTCTATAATTTTTAAATCCGCCAATTTCTCTTCCTCCCAATAAATTAAGCTCTATCCAGGATTTTACTCTGTATTTAAACCGCTCATGCTTGTATGGCCTACGTAGTTCACTAGGGTTGCCAGTAAATTTCAAAGAATCTTGCCACGATAACTCTTTAATTAGCCCTTGCATAATTTGGGGATGACTCCCTTTAAATAATGGAACCCAATTTAATGGACCGTAATCAAAATCAACAATTACTGTCTCCGACTTCCTCCCCTCCCAAGTTTCGACCATCCTGTCTTGTTTGGTTGACATTGTATAAGGAGGCCGCACCCAGCCATAATGATAAATAAATGCCGGTATTTTTGCTACTTTCAGTTTGCGAGTTCCTGCTTTTTGCATATAAAACTCGGTAGTTGGCTCAAAATTCTCATAAAAACGGAAGGATTGCGCATCTCTCCAAGAATGTATTTCCGGCAAATTCTTAATTATCCTTATTTCATGAGGATACCATCCATGGTGGGTAAAACAATGATCGTAATCACCCCAAAAATGCCTGTAATTAAATAACAGCCCTTCAATATCTGGATCGTTTAAGTAAGCACTGCAAGCTTTTTGTATTATAGGTAAATATTTTTCGTGAACAATTTCGTCTACTTGTAAATAAAACAACCAATCTCCTATGCAAGTATTTTTTGCTACATCCGACAAATAGGAGTAAAGCGTATTTTTAGTAAATTTTTCCGGATCCCACTTTGCCTCTACAATTCTAATTTTATCATTGCCTATGGATTTAATATCTTCTAAAGTATTGTCATCCTCATCACCTTCACAATAAACAATTACGAACTCATCCACTAAATCAAGGATAGAAAGAATAGACTCTTTTAACGGATAGCTTAATTTAACCGCATTTCTAACAAATGTATATCCGCTTATCGTCATCTTCTTCTTTTTACAATTTTACCAAATTCTTTTATCTACCTCTAACTTTATCATTAAAAAACACGTTTGCTGTTTTTTCCTATATGAACCTACTCTAGCTTTGAGCTATGCGAATTGGGTTTGAAGCTAAACGCTTATTTTTAAACGATCGAGGACTTGGGAATTACGCACGTAATTTATTATACGGGTTAGTTAAGTATGCCCCCACTAATGACTATCACCTGTTCACACCCCAATTTTCGGATGAGCATATTAACTCCAAATTCATAAATTCAGACACGGTATCTGTTCATACTCCAACAGGTCTTCTAGGAACCCTATCAAAAAGTGCTTGGCGAAGTTTAGCACTAGGGAAAGATATTAAAAAGAATAAAATTGATGTTTTTCATGGGCTAGCACAAGAGTTACCTAAGGACATTAGAAGGTCTGGAGCAAAGTCGATTGTAACTATTCACGATTTAATATTTTTGAAGCACCCAGAATTTTATAAGCCTATTGACCGAAAAATATACTTTAGCAAAGTAAAGTTTGCAGTTAATAGTGCAGATCACATCATCGCAATCTCAGAGCAAACCAAAGATGATATTATCAAAACTTTTAATATCCCCGAAGAGAAAATAAGCATTATTTATCAAAGCTGCAATGAGGTCTTTTATAATAAAAGAACCTCTTTAGAACTCAATAAAGTTAAATTAAAATGGAACCTTCCACAAGAGTATATTTTATATGTAGGAGCCTTAAATGAAAACAAAAATGTTAAAGTAATTCTAGAAGCACTTAATCTTTTAAAAGGCAAAATTGATTTGCCTTTGGTTATCGTAGGCAAAGGTGATGCTTATAAAAATATACTCATTGAATATGCCACTAAACATAACCTGTTAGGCCAACTCATCTTTGCAAGTGAGGTAGCTGACCCAACACCGATAGAATTATCTTCCTTTTATCAGTTGGCTTCTGTGTTTATCTTGCCTAGTTTTTATGAAGGCTTTGGAATACCCATTTTAGAATCACGATTTAGTGGCACTCCTGTAATTGCTTCAAACTCTAGTTGTTTAGATGAAGCTGGAGGGGGTAATAGTTTATATTTTAAGCCAGATTCTGCTGAAAAATTAGTTGAACAAATTTTCAATATACTGGAATCCTCAACTACAGCAGGTACAATTGACCCTAATCACACCTTAAAGGGCTCTACAGCTAATTTGATTAGTATTTACAGTTCTTTATAAAAACACACCTTTTTAGGTAAATCCTTGGCAAAGATTCGTCTTGTATGTTTTTAAAAAATTGGGCATATATCCATACTTTTTTAAAGAAAATTCCATATCTGAGGCACCCTAAACTATACTAATTGGCAGAAGCCAAACCCATATAAAGTGATGCTCATAAAACTACTATCGAATTGATTAAAATGGTTATTTGTGATACATTTGAAAAAATTCAAAGAATAAAAAACGGGTGAAAGTATTATTTATAGGTAGTCAGAGGTATGATTATGTTCAAGATATTGTTTATAGTGGTCTAGTAAAATTATTAGGACAAAAAAATGTAATTGAAAGTAATTGGAACAAGAAATACCATATACCATACAAAAAATACCCTAAAAACATAGGCTATTTTAAACATAGCATATTAGACTCCATACATCTTACCAATGGCAATTTCGATTTAGTTGTTTTAGCTACCACAAGACCCGATTGCTTTAAGAATTACATAAAACTAGCTCCCAAAATTTCGCCAAAAGTACCCGTTGTTTATATTGATGGAGGTGATAGATGCGAAGTAGGAGGTGATTTAGAAAGACTGGGAGAACCTCAATTGTTCCATAAAGCACAATCTATCCGTGATTTTGATCTTATTTTTAAGCGAGAAATGAAAATTGACACTTCTTATGCAAAAAATGTATTTCCTCTAACCATTGGTTTTAATTTTTCACGTTTGCCTAAAGAAATAGCAATTGAGAAAAAGTATCAGGTAGCTTTTTGGGCTCAGGATCATTCTCACTCCATACGAGGTAAGGCTTTAAATTTGCTTAAAAATAGATTTGACTGTGATACAAATGGCACTCACAAGGGGAACGACTTAGACAATTATAAAAGACGTGGCGATTTTTATCTAAAAGAGTTGGCTGCTTGCAAAATTAATTTATCATTACAAGGAGGAGGTTTTGACACCCTAAGGTATTGGGAAATACCAGCTGTGGGCAGCCTACTACTAAGTGAGCCAGCAGATATTATTATCCCTAACGATTTTGAGCATAAAAAAAATGCAATCTTCTGCCAGCCATCTCTTGATGATTTACTTGATTTATGTAAATACTATTTGAAACATGAGTCAAAGAGAGAAAAGATAGCATTAAGTGGCCAACGGCATATTTATGAATTCCATACCGATGTGCATAGGGCACAATATATTTTAGGTAAAGTGGAGAGAATTTCCTAAACTGTTACCCCAAATTAATGTATTTGCCTTACAAGTTTCATTCCGTGCTCGGTCAACTTTCCTTGTCTGCTCACTCCTTCATACCAGTTTATTTCAGAAAAAAATATAGCAAACGAACTATATTTTTTTCTCAACCTTTTTGTTCCATCAATTTCATTTTCCCAAGGTGATTCTTCATTATCTAGGCAACTTAAGAAAAAACTTTTTTTCCAAATTGATGGTTGGTGAGATATAAGATAGTTGCTTCTTCTGGCAAATTTTCTTAAAACTAAATTCCCAATTTTAAATTTTTTAAATAGAGTATAGGTTGGATCTGTAGGTGAGAACTGAAGCCTATCCAACGAAAGGTCGTAGAAAACAGAATAATACTTCACAATATCTATAGAAGCCTGTAACCAAAAATCCTCTTGCATATAAAGAATATTTTTTTCTGGAATTTTAGTCAAAGCCTTCTTTAGTCTAACGGACCACTCGCCTGTCCCAGTTTTAATTTGTTCTATGCCATTAAAATCTACATCCAGATTTTCATTTACAAAATAGATTTTAAAAGGGAGTTTAAAATTCCAATATTTTTTAAAAAAATAATGCCAGCCAGCCCAACAAAAAATATAATCATCGCAAGTATGAATAATAATTGCTAAACTATGATTACTAGTTCTATTGCTAGACGCCTGACTAATGTTGGTAGGAATTAAACTATATATCTTTTTTCTTAGGCTCATTGTTTTTTCATTGATAAAAAAATATTAGTCCAACAAGTACGGTTGAATTAATATTTCATGCGACTGATCAATTATAAAGCTTCTTCCCTCTTAAAATTGAGTGTAATTTTAGTCATATTTTAAAGATATAAAAGGTTGCTATCTTATTACACAATTGATTCATACACGTCAATGGTAAGTTTTACCATAGTATTTGTACTAAACTTAGATTCGACCAAATGGAATGCTTCTTTTGTAATTTTAGAAATTAAACCCTCATTTTCTAATAATCTAATAACATTATCTGATAATGATCTAACATCTTTAGGCTCAGACAATAACCCGGTTTTTTCATGTATTACAATTTCAGGAATACCTCCCACATTAGTAGCAACTACAGGCACTTTACTAGCAAATGCATCAAGTATAGTACTTCCCAATCCTTCCATTATAGAAGTCATTAAAAATACATCCAAAATGGATAAAAGTTCTGGCACATCTGTTCTAAAACCAAGCATCGTAATATCAGAATCAAGCCCTTTCTCTAAAATGTAGTTATGGATTGCAGTAGTGTCTTTGCCTGAACCAATAATTAAAAAATGGACATTCGATTTCTTTTTCAAAACCACTTCTGCAGTGTCAACAAAAGTAAAATAATCCTTTTCTGATACTATTGCTGAAATATTACCCACTATTTTTTTACCCTCTAATCCCAGTTCATCAATTAACCCAAGTGCATTAACGTTCTGAAACTTTTCTACCTTAACGCCATCATAAATAACATCTAGTTTGTCAACAAATTCAACCGTCTGCTTCATTACTTCTCTAGTAGATTCAGAGACACAAATAATCTTCGAGATTCCACTATAATTAAACTTTTTATAGGATAAAAAATTATTCCTTACTGGAAATATTACTCGCCTACTAAGCACAAGGTTAGCAGGGTTCCCAAATAATTTCGAAAAAACACTTAATGTATGAGAAGGACTACAATGCATATGTACTGTTTTTGCCTGAAACTTCTTACTCAATGCTTTGATTTTTAAAGCTGCAAAAACATTAAAGCCATTCCTAAAATAGATAGCCTTATTTGGAATTTTATTTTCCTCACAAAAATGTAAAAGATCAGAGTTTTTACTTGCCACCATAAAGACTTTTAAGCCTGCCTTCTTTTGTCCTAATAATAAGTTTGCCACTTGCTGCTCGCCCCCCCTCCAAGTTTTCATTGATGAAATATGAATTACATCATAAGTTGAATTATTCAAAATCCCTTGTTGAACTATAGCCTTTGCATATTTCAAAAAAGTTTCGGTTGATGATACCACAGCAATAATCAGCCCATACCACCCATCAAGGAAGCCCAACCTTATAAAGTACCCATAAAGAAAGCCCCAAAAAGGGCTAATAAAAGCCTTTATAATTAAAAACAATATTCCTTGTCCTTCTAATTGTGAAGATCCAATTTCCGAAAAACTATTCGCTTGTTTAACGTGCTCAAAAACCGAATTAAATGTATAATGATTAAGAACACCTTTTAGCAAAGGAGCCTTAATTCCTGACCTTAATTCAAATACCTCATGAACTTTTTCATCAGTCCATTTTCCTGCATTTTTACTAAACAGCCTTACTTTTTTATCAGGAAACCAATGACCATGCCTTATGAATTTACTAACATAAAAAGACATCCTATTTAATTGATATGCTTTATGTTTAGCACTCTGTTTAATTTTAATGATAGAGTTAATCAACTGCTGAGAAAGAACCTCATCTGCATCCAAGGAAAGCACATATTCATACTTCGACTTTCCTATTGCATAATTTTTCTGGGCGCCATAGCCTTCAAACCCATGCTCTATAAATGTCACTCCTTGATTTATGCAGATACTCTTTGTACTATCTGTAGAAAAAGAATCAACCACAACAATTTCATCCGCTACTTGCCAAGCAGCATCAAGGCACCTCTTTATGTTTTTTTCCTCATTAAGAGTTATAATTACAACCGAAAGCTTTATAGGATTATCAGACATTTACGATAAATTCAAAAACAAAAATGGTAATTTTGTGGGCTTATAAAAGAATATTAGACAATATATCATGATAGAAACACTAAAATACAAGGTTAAAGATATTTCTCTTGCCGACTATGGTAGAAAAGAAATAAAATTGGCTGAAGCAGAAATGCCAGGCTTAATGAGCCTTAGAAAAGAATTTGGCGAATCTAAACCTTTACAAGGCTCTAGAATAGCAGGTTGTTTACACATGACCATCCAAACCGCAGTGTTAATTGAAACACTTGTTGAGCTAGGTGCAGATGTAACTTGGTCTTCTTGTAATATATTCTCTACGCAAGACCATGCTGCTGCTGCAATAGCTGCTGCTGGAGTTCCAGTTTTTGCTTGGAAAGGATTAACCGAAGAAGAGTTTGATTGGTGTATTGAACAAACTTTACATTCTTTTAAAGATGGCAAAGCACTTAATCTAATTCTAGATGATGGTGGCGACCTAACGAATATGGTTCTTGATCGTTTCCCAGAATTAGTAAGCGATATCAAAGGTCTTTCTGAAGAAACAACTACTGGTGTTCATAGATTATTAGAGCGCGAAATTAATGGCACATTAACAATGCCAGCAATCAATGTAAATGATTCGGTTACTAAATCTAAATTTGATAACAAATACGGATGTAAGGAGTCGTTAGTTGATGCAATTAGAAGAGCAACGGATGTTATGATGGCCGGGAAAGTTGCCGTTGTAGCTGGTTACGGTGATGTTGGTAAGGGCTCTGCTGCTTCCTTAGCAGGTGCTGGCACAAGAGTTATTGTTACTGAAATTGATCCAATTTGCGCATTGCAAGCTGCAATGGATGGATTTGAAGTTAAGAAAATGGACGATGCCGTTAAAGAGGCAAATATTATAGTTACGTGTACAGGTAATTATAACATAATTACAGAACGCCATTTTGAATCTATGAACGATAAAACAATTGTGTGTAACATTGGCCACTTCGATAACGAAATTGATATGGCTTGGCTTAACGGTAAATATGGTAACACAAAAAACACTGTTAAGCCTCAGGTTGATCTTTACACTATGGGCAACGGTAACGAAATAATTTTATTAGCCGAAGGTAGATTAGTCAACCTTGGTTGTGCAACTGGTCATCCATCTTTTGTAATGTCTAACTCGTTTACCAACCAAACATTGGCACAAATCGAACTTTGGACAAACACTGACCAATACGAAAACAAAGTTTATACTTTGCCCAAGCACTTAGACGAAAAAGTGGCAAGATTACACCTAGCAAAAATTAATGTTGATTTAGATGTTCTTTCTCAAGAACAAGCAGATTACATTAATGTAAAGGTAGAAGGCCCTTACAAAGCACACGAATATAGATACTAGTCTAGATTCAGACATAAAAAAACCAGCGTTAAACGCTGGTTTTTTTATGCTCAAAATTTTAAATTTTTATATTAC
>CAZDQR010000095.1:0-10420 GCA_964507315.1 uncultured Roseivirgaceae bacterium | reverse complement strand
CCTGCGTTCAACTACTTTATTGCTTTAGCCATAAATATGGCAAATACAGTTTTCCTATATTATTGAGAGTGCCAATTGTGTTTTAACTCTCGAACTCCACAGGCTTATAATTTCATCAGCCTCCTTATTTTAATTCTAAAAGCTAATACCATTCCTTAGGTCTGTAGCAGTACATCAAAAATTTTTCCTCAAAAAATTGAACCTTTAATCTTTTATTGCGACTACCTTGTATAGCGATAATGAATAATCGATCAGACCATATATTAGATGAGTTATTAGTGCTTGGGGCTCAAGATGGAGACGCAAAATCGTTGACTATTTTAGTTACAAGATGGCATAAAAAATTGGTTGCTTATTGTTATCACCAAACCAATGATTTAGAAGTTTCTAAAGACTTGGTTCAGGAATGCTGGCAAGCCATTTTGAAAGGAATTGGATCATTAAAAGACCCTGCAAAATTTAGGGTTTGGGCCTTTAGAATTGTTCATAATAAAGCTATCAATTGGATTAGATCGGTGCAAAGAGAAAGGGCAATGGAAGAAGAGGTTCTGTATGAAGCGAACCAGCCAAAAGAAGAAGATCCTGACTTTGGGCCACTTCGTAGAGCTGTAAATAGGCTTCCTGTTGATCAAAAAATGACACTTACTTTATTTTATCATCACGATTATTCATTAAAGGAAATTAGTGAGATTTTAAATGTGAGTATTGGCACTGTAAAATCTAGGCTTTTTAATGCACGGCAAAAATTAAAAGAAAATTATAAACCATTAAATGTATAGCTATGAAAAATCAAGATAACATAGACGACTTATTAAAAAAAGCACTCTCAGAAGAAGACATTGAAGTGCTTAGCAAAATTGAAGATCAGGGGATATTTGATTTGATGGCGGCTAACTTTCAAGGAAAACTAAAATGGGTAGCTATGTTTTCTGTAGTAATTATGTTTCTGTTAACAGGTATTGCATTCTATTGCTTTTTTGAGTTTTTTAATGCAACTGACCTACGAGAAATGATGCTATGGGGGGCAGGAATGGGCTTAAGTATGATGGCTGTTGGGCAGCTTAAAACTTGGCATTGGATGCAAATGGATAAAAATTCGTTATTGAGAGAGATCAAAAGGTTAGAACTTCAAATTTCTTTACTCGCAAAAAAGTAGCTTATTTTCTTGGTGATTAAGTATAAATAATTATATTTGACCGACCGTTCAGTCATAAAATATTAATGAGCCCTAAAACCCCCATACAAAACGAGCAAAGAAGAGCAGAAAGCAAGCTAAAAATAATGGACGCTGCATTTAAGCTAATTGCAAAAAATGGATATGAATCTACCAGTATCGCAATGATTGCAAAAGCCGCTGGGGTATCTAAAGGGTTGCTTTATAATTATTTTTCTAGTAAAGAGGCCTTGGTGAAAACCCTCGTTTTGGGAGCAATGCAAGAAGGTGATGAAGTTATTGGTGAATTATTAGATACTGATTCTAAAACCACTCTCAAAAATATTTTTCAATGGTTTTTTAAGGAAATTAGAGAACGACCAGACCATTGGAAATTGATTACAGAACTTACTTTTAAAATCGAAAAATTTGATTTTGTCCGTGAGATTGTTACTAGTAAAATGACCGAGTATGTAGGTTTTATTGAATCCTTATTAACGCAAATTGGACATCAACATGCAAATAGTGAAGCACGTGTAATTGCTGCCATTTTTGATGGGATAGGGTTTCACGCTTTAATGATGATGGATGAATATCCACTAGCTGAAATGGAAAATTATTTAATTGAAAAATACTGTGAATAACATGAGAAAACTATCTTTAATTGGGATCCTAGTTCTAAGTTTTGCCTCAACATCTTGGGCTCAAACTGCCAAAGAAATAATTAAAAAGGCGGACGATAAGATGCAGGGCACGTCTAATAAATCGGTAATGAAAATGACCATTGTTAGGCCGGATTGGAAAAGGGAAGTAACGATGAAAGGATGGTCGTTAGGTAGAGATTATAGCTTGATATTAATCACTGCTCCCGCCAGAGATAAAGGCTCTGCTTTCCTAAAGAGAAAAAACGAAATGTGGAACTGGCAGCCTTCCATCGATCGGGTGGTTAAGCTCCCTCCTTCTATGATGTTGCAATCTTGGATGGGGTCTGATTTTACCAATGATGACCTTGTAAAACAATCGTCTGTAGTTAATGATTATACCCAAACTTTTGAGCAAGACACTGTGATTAATGGTATGGAGTGCTTTAAAATTAATATGGTTCCACATGAAGAAGCCGCTGTAGTATGGGGCAAGGTGTTGGTGTATGTAGAAAAGCAAGACTTCAATCAGCTCTTGGTTAAATATTATGATGAGGATGATTATTTAGTAAATACGATGGTGTTATCAAACATCAAAAAAATGGGAGGCAGAGTAATTCCTACACATTTAGAAATGATTCCGGCTGATGAACCACAGAACAAAACAGTAATTGACTACTTGCAAATGGAGTTTGATTTAGACATTAAAGAGTCGTTTTTTTCCTTACAAAATATGAAACGTATTCGGTAGATAATTAACAATGTTCAATTAGTAATGTATAATTAAAAAATGCAGTGATGGAGAAGGAGAACGTTATTCAGGTTAAATCGTATCAATTTGCATTAGATATAATAAGGCTGACGAAAACATTGCAAAAAGATTTTGTTTCTACTGTGTTATTAAAGCAACTATTAAGAAGTGGAACATCTGTTGGAGCAAATGTGGAAGAAGCGATTGGAGGGTTTACTAAGAAGGACTTTGCTCATAAAATGTCTATCTCCCATAAGGAAGCAAGAGAATCTAATTATTGGTTAAGGCTGTTGAAAGACTCAAACTCTTTAGACGCAACCGTTGCTGATCCGCTCATAAACCAAAGTGAAGAATTGATAAAAATTCTATTTGTCATTATTAGAAACGCTCGAGCAAACGGAGCCTAATTAGATAATTGAACATTGATAATTACACATTATTAATTGATAACTGAACATTAAAAATTATGCATATAATTTTAGCATGGCGAAACATTTGGCGGAATAAACGCAGAAGCTTTATCACTATTGCCTCTATTACGTTTGCTGTTTTATTAGCAAGCTCTATGAGATCAGTACAACTGGGAGCTTACGAACGAATGATTAAAAATGCAGCAGGCTTTTATACAGGCTATATTCAAGTGCACAAAAATGGGTATTGGGATGAGAAAATAATTGATAACAGTATGCCCCAAGATGCAGAACTGATTAAAATTATTGAAGCCACTAAGGGAGTGCAAGTTGCCGTGCCTAGGGTGGAATCCTTTGTTTTGGCTTCTTTTGGTACTAAAACCAAGGGCTCCTTGGTAATGGGAATTGATCCTGAAAAAGAAGATGCTCTCACTAAAATTAAGAGCAAGTTGGTTGCTGGTGAGTACCTTGAAATAAACGATAAGGCCGTGTTAGTAGCCGAAGGCTTAGCCGAATACTTAAAAGTGGGAGTGGGAGATTCCCTAGTACTGATTGGGCAAGGTTATCATGGTTCCAATGCAGCAGGCATTTATCCTATAAAAGGAATCGTAAAGTTTCCGGTGCCGGATCAAAATAATCAAACCGTGTATTTGCCTTTAAAAGAATCTCAGTGGCTTTTTGATGTGGCAGGCAGGCTCACCAGTATTGCTTTGGTGGTTGAACAAGTACAACAAATAGATCGAATTATGGCCGAAATAAGTGCCCAAGTGAGCACAGAACAGTTAGAAATTATGGGCTGGCGCGAGCTTATGCCCGACCTCGTTCAGGGGATTGAAATTGACAACCTTAGTGGCAAAGTAATGCTTTGGATTTTATATGCAGTAATCGGCTTTGGAATGTTTGGCACGTTTATGATGATGACAGCCGAACGGATGTATGAGTTTGGCGTAATGATGTCGGTGGGAATGAAACGGCTAATTATGCAGTGGATTATCGTGTTAGAAATGGGAATGATGGCCTCTATTGGGGTAGTGTTAGGGATTTGTATTAGTCTTCCTTTCCTTATTTATTATCATAATAACCCCATTATGCTAACTGGAGAAGCGGCTGCGGCCATCGAAAATTTTGGCATTGAAGCGGGCTATTTCTTCTCACTTCAACCGAGTTTATTTTATAATCAAGCGTGGGCGATATTCTTTATGGCGTTAATTCTTGGGTTTTATCCCATATATGTTATTCAAAAATTAAAACCGGTAGAGGCAATGAGAGAAGCGTAAAACAATGAGCAATTAACAATGTTCAATTAGTAATTGGCAACTTATATTAAAATTGAACATTGATAACTGAACATTACACATTGGCAATTGAACATTAGAAATTATGATTATTAAAATAGCTTGGAAAAATATTTGGAGGAGTAAAGCTCGAAGCTTTGTAGTAATAGGCTCTATTGTATTGGGTGTATGGGCATTAATATTTGGATCGGGATTTATGAATGGCTTTACAGTAAGTTATATGGCCGACACCATTAATCACGATGTATCAAATGTGCAAATTCATAATCCAGCATTTAAAAAGGATTTTGATATTAGCTTTATTGTCCCCAATGGTGTAGCAAAAACCAATGAAATACGTAATTGGCCAGAAGTAAAAGCTACTACCACGCGTACTATTATTAACGGAATGATTGCATCACCAAAAAAGGCAACGGGTGTGCAAATTCGTGGAATTGATGTTGAGAACGAAGCCAAAGTAACCCAGTTGGATTCACTGCTTATCGAAGGATCTTATTTTGACGGGATTAAGCGAAACCCGATCATTATTGGAAAAAAACTGGCAGAAAATCTAAAAGTGAAAGTGCGATCTAAGCTAGTTGTAACTTTCACAAATAGAGATGGTATTATTACCTCAGGAGCTTTTCGCATTGTGGGCATTGCTAAAAGTTCTTCAGTAAAAATAAACGAACTCTATGCCTTTGTTAGGAAAGAAGACCTAGCCAAAATTTCGGGGATGGGTAACGAAGTGCACGAAATTGCTATCCTAACAAATCCACAAGTAGAAGAGTCTACTATTATTAATAGGTACGAAAGTAAATTTAAGGGTGATCAGGTTGAAATTTGGAAGCAAATAGCTCCAGAGCTCGCTTTTATGCAAACAATGTCGTCTCAAATGCTATATGTACTAATGTTTATTATTATGACTGCCCTTGTTTTTGGCATTGTAAATACAATGCTAATGGCCGTACTTGAGCGGTTTAGAGAGCTAGGAATGCTAATGGCGGTAGGAATGAATCGGGTAAAAGTATATTTAATGATATTGGTTGAAACCATCTTTTTAGGCGCTTTGGCGGCTCCTCTAGGTTTACTATTGGGCTGGTTAACCATTAGTTATTATCGCAATGTAGGGGTAGACCTTACCGAATATTCTGAAGGCTTAGAAGCCTTTGGGTATTCTTCCATTTTATACCCGTATGTAGAGGATAGCATTTACATAATCGTAACCATAAGTGTATTTGTAACTGCTATTATTGGGGCATTATACCCTGCGTGGAAAGCAGTTCGATTAAATCCTGTGGAGGCTTTACACAAACTATAATATTAAGAAAATAACAATAGCATGAGTGTTATAAAAACAGAAAACGTTACTAAAATCTATAACCAAACAAAGGTTCCGGTGCACGCATTAAATGGTGTAAATTTATCCATCGAAAAAGGAGAGTTTACGGCCATTGTGGGACCTTCGGGTTGCGGAAAAACAACCTTATTAAATATTTTAGGAGGTTTGGATCATCCAACAGAAGGCCGTGTAGAGGTTGCAGATACAAACATTACAGATATGTCGGATGGCAAGCTAATTGATTTTAGATTGCAAAATATTGGCTTTGTTTTTCAAGCCTATAATTTAATTCCTGTACTTACTAATAAGGAAAATGTAGAGTTTATAATGTTGCTTCAAAAGCAGGATAAAAAAACAAGAGACGACCGTGCTATGGATTTGCTAACCCAAATGGGGATTGCTGATAAAGCAAACCAAAGACCTTCGGAATTATCGGGTGGGCAGCAGCAACGAGTTGCAGTAGCTAGGGCATTGGCCTCAAAGCCAAAGGTGATTTTAGCCGATGAGCCAACGGCTAATTTAGATTCAAAATCTACGGCTACCTTACTCGATATTATGGCCAAAATGAATGAAGAAGAAAATGCCACTTTTGTTTTTTCTACCCATGACCAGCGAGTGATAGACAAGGCCAAACGGGTAATTACCTTAGAGGATGGAGTGGTTATTTCTGATGTAACAAGATAGATGAATTTCGCGATTGAATCCTTATTTCTTTGTGCAACTCTAGGGTTTCTCTGCGTAACTTTGTGTAATAGTTTAATTCATAGAAAAGGCTATACCACAGAGGGGCATAAAGGAGGCACAAAGATTCTCAGAGTTTTTCTTAGCTTAATATTCTTACTATTATCAAATTTTTCTCAAGCACAAGAAGAATACAAAGAACCCAAAGTTGCTTTTAAGGGATACCTTAAAAATATGTCGTCCTTTAATTATTTTGGAGATAGCCTTTGGTACGAAAACCTAACCCATAACCGACTAAATTTTGCGTACTACCCAACCGATAATTTATCGGTATATGTGGAGATTAGGAACCGTCTTTTTGTAGGAGATTTTGTAAAAAACTTACCTGGGTATGAGCAATTAGGCATTCCAAGCTATGGCGATATTGTCAATAATAATAACGACTACTTAACCCTTTCAACTAACCTAATTGATAATGGTTCGGTCATCTTAAACGTGGCTGTTGACCGTGCCTTTGTAGATTGGGTAAAGGGCGACTGGGAAATAAAACTAGGTCGCCAACGGATAAATTGGGGAGTAAATTTAGCTTGGAATCCCAACGATTGGTTTAATGCCTATTCGTTTTTTGATTTTGATTATGAAGAACGCCCTGGCTCCGATGCTATCCGAATTACTCGCTATACGGGCGCGGCTTCTAGTATTGAAGTAGCCGTAAAAGCGGCTAAAGACATCGATCATTTTGTAGCCGCAACTATGTGGAAAGTGAATAAAGGCAACTACGATATTCAGTTTTTAGGGGGTCTTGCACAAGGAGATCTATCCTTAGGAACAGGTTGGGCCGGTAATTTAGGAGGTGCTAGTTTAAAAGGAGAGCTTACTTATTTTATCCCGGCCATTGATACCGAAATTAACAAAGACTATAACAGTCTATTCTTAGGAGCTATTTCCCTCGATTACTCTTTTGCCAATTCTCTTTATCTCAATGGGTCTGTAATGTATAATACCAATGGAGATTATGATGCGAACCTTGGAACCTCCATCATTGGCCAAAATCTTGGTTCCTTTACTGTGCGCGATTTATCGCCCTATCCTTGGTCTGCTTTTGTACAAAGCACCTATCAATTTTCCCCTTTACTTTTTGGAGGGATGGCAGTAATGGTGTACCCAGGAACTAATGGCCTTTTTCTAAATCCCTACATAACGGTTTCCATCATTCAAAATTTAGATGCCGATGTGGTAGGCCAATTGTTTTATGCAAATAATGCCTCAGGCAGTTACGATGCCATTTCAAAGGCTGCTTTTGTGAGACTAAAATGGAGTTTTTAATGAAATTTTCTGCAGGGTTTGGCTGTGATTTATCCTTCTTATTTAATGCTTAACTTTAAGGATTAAATACGTTCTCTTATGATTCAATCTTACAAACAAAACCCAACAGTAGCCTCTAACTATGACGTGATTGTAATTGGCTCAGGCATGAGTGGGTTAACTACGGCTGCAATGCTTGCCAAAGAAGGCAAAAAAGTATTGGTGTTAGAGCGACATTATACTGCTGGAGGTTTTACCCATGTATTTAAACGACCAGGTTACGAATGGGATGTGGGTATTCATTATGTGGGAGATATGGGGAAAGAGACAAGCTTTTCTCGTAGACTATCCGATTACATTACCGATGGAAACCTGAAGTGGGCCGACATGGGAGAGGTCTATGATCGGGTTAGAATTGGGAATGAAGCCTACGATTTTCCAAAAGGGAAAAAGAATTTGATGGCACTTTTAAAATCAAAGTTTCCTAGCGACCACTCTGCAATTAATCAATATTTTGAAACGGTTGACAAAGCGGTAAAAGCAAATCGAGGTTTCTTTACAAATAAAGTCGTACCTCTATTTTTGAGCAAGTTATTTGGGTGGATCTTGCTAAGAAAATTTAACAAATATGCACGCCAAACCACGGCAAAAGTATTGGCAAATATTACAGATAATCCGCAATTAATTAAGGTGCTTACTGCTCAATACGGAGATTATGGATTACCTCCTGCCGAAAGCAGTTTTGTGATGCACGCGCTTTTAGTAAAACATTATTTTAATGGAGGCTATTTCCCTGAAGGAGGTTCTTCACAAATTGCCAAAACGATTGATCCTGTAATTGAAAGGGCCGGTGGAACAATTCTCATTAACGCTGAAGTTAAAGAGGTGATGATCGAAAACCAACAAGCGGTTGGTGTTAAAATGATGGATGGAAAAGAGTTTAAGGGCACCACCATTATTAGCAGTGTTGGACTGCATACTACTCTTGCTAAATTATTGCCAGACAACTCTTCTTTACATCAAGAATTTACCAATAATATTTCTAAAATTAAAGCGTCAGCAGCGCATAGCTGTTTATATATTGGTCTAAACGGCACGCCTCAAGAACTAAATTTACCCAAAGCCAATTATTGGTTGTACCCAGAAAAAGGTACGCACGAAGAGAACATTGATGCTTTTCTAAAAGATATTAATAACGAAATTCCGTTAGTGTATATTTCCTTTCCCGCTGCGAAGGATCCAACTTGGGAGGCTCGTTATCCAGGTAAAAGCACCGTAGATATTATTACTATAATGCCTTATACCCTATTTGAAAAATGGGAAGGTACAGATTGGAAAAAGCGAGGAGAAGAATATGAGGCATTGAAAGAATCTATTGCTCAGCGCTTGCTCAAAAAACTCTATGAACGAGAGTCTCAATTGGAAGGTAAAGTTGATTTTTATGAACTTTCAACTCCGTTAACCACGAAAAAATTTGTGAATTATTCCAAAGGAGAAATTTATGGATTGGAACATAGTCCAGAACGTTTTTTGAATAAATCGCTACGCCCTAAAACAAGCTTAAAAAATTTCTATTTAACAGGTCAAGATATTTCTACAGCTGGTGTAGTAGGAGCTATGGCTAGTGGTTTGTTAACGGCTTCTGCTGTTTTAAATAAGAACTTAATGAAGAAAATATTGGTTAAGTAAAAAAGTGGTCAATTTGGCCGTTCGAGCAACCAATTAATATTAAAACGAAAAAATAGAAACTATGAAATCATTCGCAATTACAATGCTTCTCTTCTTTGCAATACAGGAAAATACGCAAGCTCAATCTTTTAGAAGTTTAGATAAAAGCCCAATGGATGTAGCTTACCTTCCAGATAATTTCGCCCATGATAGAGAAGATGGTCAGAAGGCTTTAATGAAAGTAGTCTATAGCCAGCCACAGAAAAAAGGAAGAAAAGTGTTTGGAGGCTTAGTAAACTATGATAAAGTGTGGCGTACGGGTGCGAACGAGGCAACGGAGATTAAAATATTCCAAGATTTAATGATTGGAGGCAAAAAAGTTAAAGCAGGTACTTATTCTTTGTTTACCATACCTACTACTAAAGATTGGACTATTATTTTAAATAGCGATTTAGATTATTGGGGAGCTTATAGCTATAAAGAAAGTAATGATGTGCTTAGAGTTCAAGCGCCAAGTAAGGAATCATCTAATGAAGTAGAAGCATTTTCAATTCGATTAGAAGATTTAGGAAATAATAAAGCTGTTATGCGCTTAGCGTGGGATACTACAATCGTTGAGATTCCAATTACTTATTAAACAACCAATTTTAAAGCCGCTCTTGATGAAAAATCTAAGAAACTCCTTGGTAATTATTGTATTGATTTTTGCATTTACAAATCAATATGCATTTGGACAAACCATGTATAAGGTTACTTTGTTTAGAGCGGCTCCAGGTGAATTATTGCCATTGATTGAGAACTTGAAAAAGCGCGTTTCAGCCTATCAAGAAAATGGAGGAAATAAGCCTTACATTGTACGTCACAGTCAGGGCGACCAGTGGGATTTAATGGTGTATGAGCATATTGTGGATTATAAAACTTATTATTCTACTAAGGAGTTAGATAAGATTTTTACTCCACCTTATGGAGATGACTTTTATCGGTTGGTTTCTTTTCATGAAACTGTTTATAGCCAGGGACCAAATTATGAGGTAGTCTCTCAGTTATTTGAGAAGAACAATTTCTTTCATGTAGAAATGTTTGTGGCATTGCCAGGTAAGCAAAGTGAGTTGCTGAAACAACGCAACATGGAAAATGTTTATCTCAAGGAAATTGAAAGAGCCCCAAATCTAATCTTTACGGTAGAACAAGGTGC
>CAZDQR010000094.1:0-10589 GCA_964507315.1 uncultured Roseivirgaceae bacterium | reverse complement strand
CTTATTCAGATCCATTGGCAGATGGAGAAGTGATACAACATGCTAGTGAAGTTGCACTTAATAATGGAATTACCATTGACAAAATTTTTACTCAAGCGGCTGAAATTCGAAAATTTTCTGCTACCATACCATTAATTTTAATGGGGTATTTTAATCAAGTGCTGCAAGTTGGTGTTGAACATTTCTTAATGAAATGTAAAGAATCTGGTGTAGATGGGTTAATTATTCCAGATCTACCCGTAGATGTGTATACGGCAAATTATAAAGAGTTATTTGAGCAATACGAGATAAAAATATCATTCCTAATTACCCCTCAAACAAGTGAGGAACGCATAAAAATACTAGATGCAGCCTGTTCTTCTTTTTTATACATTGTGTCTGACAATTCGTTAACAGGAGCAAGTGTTGAAGGTTTTAGCAAAGAGCAAATTGCCTATTTTAAGAAAATTAGGGCATTGAGGCTACAATCTCCTACTATGATAGGTTTTGGTATCTCGAATAAAAAAATGGTTGTAGAGGCAAATAAGTATGCAAATGGCGCGATTATTGGAAGTGCCTTTATAAAAGCACTAGAGAAAAATGAACAAGATGATTTTATTTGCAAATTAATTTAATATAGTTCGTTATTCTTATCTGTAAAATCGATTTTTATACTTTAAAATAACCATTATGAAAACTTTAAAAATCCTTAAAATAGCAAGCATTATAGGTCTCGCTACCTTTTTTAGTATGTCTACTTCAAGTGCTCAGGAGCGAAATAAACGGCAACAAGAAAGCCTGTTGTCTTCTAAAAAATGGACGATTGTTGATGTGAAGCGTAAAAAGCTTGGTAAACTTAAAAAAATGGATGGCTTTAGGCTGGAAGTTGGTAATGAGTTTTCATTGGGTATCGACCATAAGTTTGGATATAAGAATAACGATTACGAGTATATGTCAGGCAAATGGGTGCTAAATGGTAAAGAGCTATTGCTAATTCATGATGCTAGAGATGCTACCAACAGATTGGAAAACACTGTTTACAAAATTAAACGACTTTCGAAATCGGAATTATTCTTAAAAAGAATATCTCCGAACCCTAAGGGAAAGATCGTTTTTAGGTAGTGTTACGCATTTACTTCTTTTTATTTAACCATATTAATTTTAAAAAATACATTTATGAAAATTAATCATTCATTCAAAATAGCATCTTTATTAATAGCACTAACGGTTATAGGAAGTTGCTCAAAGAAAATAACAAGGCTTGACCCTAACGACCAAATAGACCTTAGCGGAAGGTGGAACGATACGGATTCTAAACAGGTGGCAGAGCAAATGAGTAGAGATGTGCTAAGCAAGCCTTGGTTATCACGCTTTGAAGGCAATAAAGAACGCCCTCCAGTGGTTATTATTGGTGTAATTGTAAACAGAACTTCTGAGCATATTGAGGCTGAAACCTTTGTGAAAGACGTTGAAATTGAGTTTATTAATTCTGGAAAAGTTAGAGTGGTTGCGAGTGATTTGTTTAGAGATAAACTTAGAGAAGAGAAAGATCAGCAACAAACAAATGCCACAAAAGAGTCGCAACAAAAAATTGCAGCTGAACTAGGCGCTGATTTTATGCTTTTTGGCACTATTAATTCTACTATAGATGAATACAAAAAGGAACGTTTAGTTAATTATAAAGTAAACCTAGAATTGGTGAATCTTGAAACCACCGAAAAAGTTTGGATTGGCGATAAAGAGATTAAAAAATATATTAAAAATTAGTAACTCTCAATTGTCTCAATAATCTGATTGTTGGGACAATTTTGTTTAAACACAATATGCAATAACTGAAACTGTGGTGAGAAAAAATCTTATCTATTTACTTTTTATATCTCTAGGCTGGACTTCGTGTACGTCTCCAACTTTTTATCAAAAACTATATACGTTTAATAAAATTGTAAGTGATGGCAACTTAGATGAAGCAGAAGCCCTAGTTAAATCCAATGAGGAAAAACTAGAAAAGGGTAAAATGCGCTTTTTGTTTTGGGTAAATGCGGGTGTGGTAGAATCTATGCAAGGCCATTTTAAAGAGAGTAACTCTTACTTTGAAAAGGCTGATTTATTTATTGAAGATGATAAAAAGAAAGTAGGGGAAGAAGGTGCTGCCTTACTTTTAAACCCCAATTTATCTACTTACCGTGGCGAAGACCAAGAGAAGTTGATGATTAATTATTATAAAGCGCTTAATTACTATCAAATGGGCGAATACGATGAAGCTATTGTAGAGTGCAAGCGAATGACCATAAGGCTTCAACAACTAAGTGATAAGTATAAATCGGATCGAAAATATAAGGAAGATGCATTTATTCATACTTTGATGGGAATAATTTACGATGGTACAGGTGATTATAATAATGCATTTATTGCTTACCGAAATGCCCTCGAAATTTATGAAGGCTCTTATAAAGAGCTTTTTAAATTTGCAGTACCCAATCAGCTTAAATACGACTTGGTGCGCACTGCCGACCTCTCTGGTATTTATGATGAACGAGATCGATTTATTACTAAGTTTAGCATTGAATATACAAGACCTAAAGCTGAATTAAAGCAGGCTGTAGTAATTTGGAATAATGGACTTGGGCCTGTTAAAGATGAATGGGGAATTAATTTTGCCATTATTTATACAGGCAATGGGTGGGTTTCTTTTGTTAATGCTGATTATGGAATGACATTTCCATTTTATATAGGCGATAGCAACCTCAATGGCCTTACTTGGATAAAAGTAGTGTTTCCCAAATATGTAGAGCGTCCATTATTGTACAAATCTGGTTCTATTACATATAATGGTGAAACGAAAGAGCTTGATAAGGTTGAAGACTTAAATGCCATTTCGTTTAAAGTACTTGAAGAAAGGATGTTGTTAGAATTTGCTAAATCTTTAGGTAGAGTTGCGCTTAAGCAGGCTGCTGCTGCTCAAGTTGGTAAAGAGAACGAAGGCTTAGGTTTGGCCTTGAGTTTACTAGCATCGGCTTCAGAAAGTGCAGACACACGAAATTGGCAAACTCTGCCGCATAGTATATACTATACTAGAATTTATGTTGATGCACATGACGACAATGATATGACGCTTAATTTACTAGGTGCAAATGGGAATGTGATTACTCACAAGATTAAAGTTAAATCTAAGCAAAAACAAACCGTGATATTTCCTATAAATACTATGGCAACTACACCTTGGAAAATGAAAGGCTATAATGTATCTCAATGAGGGTATTAGTCTTTCAAATTATTCTTTAGGTACTTCTCTGGTAATAAACACAAACGTTTTTTTACTGCGATAAATAACCTGATCGTTATAATCATCTATTGGAGCTATATAAGTGTCGTAATCTTGCTCGTAATAAAGGCCATAATGCTTATGTGTTTCAGTAGGGTTTAATATTCGAGAGTAATGCAAAGGAAGTGGCAGTTTAATTGTTGTTTTGATGTCTTCAGTTAACGTAAATAAACTAGGGTCTAACATATACTCATCTTCCTCTAACTTGTCATATTGCTGTAAAATTGGATTCCCAGTTATATAGTCATAATCGTATAATCGATAGGAGTAGGGTGCATATAACTCACTCATTGCTTTGTCTTTAAGTACATAGGTGTAAACTCCTTGGTCGTTAGCTCCAATAAGTAGTTCTGAGCCATCTTGGTTAAATTTAACCTGATTGAGGTAATCAATATTTTCATTGATTGACAGCATATCAAATGAATCTACTTTAACCTGACTGCTAATATTATATATCATAATAGATCGGTTCCATCCATCTCTTCTAGTTTTTGCAAGTGCCAAATAAGTACCTGTGGGGTCAATTACCATTTGGTAGAATGTGTGTGCCTCAGGCTGCTTAAATGTGCGCTCATTTAGAGCCCAATAGGAGTAGTAAGTCCAGTTTACAAGGTCTTTGCTAAAGTCGAACCTACTAGTTTCAAACAAATCAATTAATTCACGCTCTGTGATGTATTCACCATCATAATCCGCTTCTAACGATAAAAATGTTTGGTTGTCAGGCATTATGCAAAAACCAAAGGCAGGGATGGTTTCGGTAACATTTTCACCAATGGCAGATTCTTGCGCAACTGAAATAAGAGATAAACAGGCTAAAAGAAGGGTAGGTATTACTCGGTTCATAGATTGGTTGTTGGTAAATGTAAAAATATGGAAAGGATTTTACAGACCCAAACTTATCCAATCCACAATTTAATAGCGAGAGCTGTAACCATCACAATCATAAACCTTCGAATCCACACATCACCTTTGCCCACAGACCATCTACTGGCAATCCAAGCCCCTGTCATATTGCCTACGGCAAGGGTTAATCCATATACCCAATTAATTTGGTCTTCGATTATAAAAACAGCCAGTGCTGCAATGGTGTAAGTAAATACTACAAACACTTTTACGCTGTTAGATTTCACCAATGAGATGCGATTAATCATTGTTAATGCTCCCATAATTATAAAGCCAACTCCTGCTTGAATAAAACCTCCATAAATACCTATAAAAAAGAAAGTTATGATGCCAATGGTTTGGTGTTTTTTGCTAAACCTCTCCAGCGTTTCACTCGGATTTTTAATAGGGTTGATAATCGTAATGACAACAACGGCTATCATTACTACCGCTAATATTTGATTAAAGAGTTCTCCTTTAATATGTACCGAAAATTGAGCTCCAAGAACGGCACCCACTAAAGCAGATAAGCCCACCCAAAGGCTATATGGAAAAATGAAAACGCCTTTACTCTTAAATCCTGCAATGCCCGATATGTTCTGAAAGAAAATAGCCACACGATTAGTGCCATTGGCCATAGAAGGAGGCAGGCCTAAAAAGATAAGTAGAGGTAAGGTCAGCAAAGACCCTCCCCCAGCTACAGTATTAATAAAACCTGCAATTACACCAACTAATACTAAAAATATTGCTTGTAAATAATCCATTTATACATCGTGTAATATGTGCCTTTTATCGAATTCTAAGTGCGTTCACCGATAAAGACAAATTGGGTAGTTCAAAATTACTATCTTGTTTCCGCAATGATACGACTTTCCATAATTCTGCTTTTTAGTTGGCAAATTATGTTCGCTCAAAATAAGACAGTTGCTTATAAAAAAAGCAGTCTTCAATTAGGGCTTTTCCCAGGTATAAGCACCAATGGGCTTGATCCTGGTGAGTATGAGAACCTGTTTTCTCTCAATCTGTTTACTGGGTACGGCTACAGTACACGCTATTTTGAGCTTAATGGGCTATCAGGTTTTAATACGGCCTCTGCTAGTGGTATTCATATTTCGGGTATTGCCAATTTTATTGGAGGCAACGAAATGGTTGGGCTAACCGAAAAGGAAAAAAGAAGGCAGCGGAGAAAAGGCTATGAAACCAATTTAACAGGATTTCAAATCTCTGGCTTCTTAAATTACACGGGAACGAACACCGAAGGAGCGCAGATTACAGGTGGAGTAAACAATACTCAGAAATACCTAATTGGAGCCCAAATTGGAGGATTGTTCAATTACGTAGGCAGCTTTACTATGGGTACTCAAATAGCGGTTTTGGGCAATTATTCTAAAAAGTCATTATCAGGTGTGCAAATTTCGTTACTGCTTAATACAACACAGGGGAGTAGCACAGGAATTCAATTAGGTGCGTATAATCATTCAGGTGTTATCAACTCCACAAAGGGGCCGAACCCAAGCACTAACACGGCTATGCAAATAGGTGTAGTGAACACTACAGGCGATATGGGTGGTTGGCAAATTGGTGTGCTAAATATTGGAGACCGGGTTGCAGGTACTCAAATTGGCATCATCAATATCTTTAAAAATGCAAAGTCAGTTGACTATAAGGATGGGCCTGCATTCGGCTTATTTAATTTTGGTTATTTTATAAACCCTAGAGCTTATGTCTCAGAATTGTTTTTAAGCAATTATGGGATTTACACAGGTAAACCGTTAAATAGCAGGGTTCGGTCTGCCACCCGAACACTTTATTCCTATAATGAAGCAGTCTTTTCAACAAACTATAAACAAGAGCGAGAAATTAAATGGGGTGCCAGTTATCGTTTTGGTATAATTTCGTTTTATAAGTCACAAGATGTTACAAATGAGCGTAACTACATTAGTTTATCAGCAGAATTAGGGCATTATAATTTAAACAAGAAGCTTGATAAAAAGTTGAATATGCGATATGCACTTCATACTGAAATGGGCTTTAAACTTTCACGAAAAATGAGCTCCATATTTCCATTTGTTGCATTTTCCTATAATTATATGCCCAATGCTGTAGAAACTTCTCCTGAGTTTTTAGCTACTACTGCTGGTAACGGGAAGCTCTGGGCAGGTTATTCAGTGGGAGTTATGATTCATTAAATCAATTATATACACTGATGATAATCTTAGGACTTAAGTTATAAATCCAATGACTTAGCATTATCAGACCAAATGATTTTCATAAATAATCTACTACTTAAAGAGATTGGGATACTTTTCCTTAGTTGATTGCATTACGGATTCATGGGTATGAACATTACCTGCCTCAATGGATTTTAGGCCTTGATCAATTGCAGATTTCTCTGATGTTGTGAAGGAAGAAACTTGCTCCTGATTCTCTTTTTGAAGAGCCTTGATCTGTTTAATGACAGCTAAGTCATTAACCTCAGCTAGCCATTGTATAAGATGTACTTTTTCTGCTTGTAAGTCCATAATTGATATTGGTTGCTAATAAAGATAACAAATCTATACGATATGGAGTTTAAATTGGGTTGATAACAACTCTATAATGGAATGTTATATCTAAAAATGAACTTACATTTGCAATATGCAAATGTTCCCAATCAACTATGATGAACCTCTATTTAGACCTCCTAGTGAAGGGAATTCATTAATTATTCAGGTTACATTAGGTTGTTCTTGGAACGATTGTTCGTTTTGCGAAATGTATACTTCTAAGTTGTTCAAAGCTCGAAAAGAGGAGAATGTATTTGCAGACATCGAAGCCTTTAAACCCCATGCCTCGCAAATTAGAAAGGTGTTTTTAGCAGATGGTGATCCGTTAGTATTATCTACTGCTAGACTTGTTAGAATATTAGAGAAGCTAGCAGAGACTTTTCCAAATCTACGCAGAGTATCAACCTATGCTTCTCCAAGCAATATTGCACGTAAATCTTTAGAGGAGCTTAAGCTACTTAGAGAAAAAGGCCTGTCTTTGCTATACGTGGGTATCGAATCTGGCGATAGCGAAGTGCTAAAAGCTATTAAGAAAGGGGAAACCTATCAAACCACCATAGAAGGGCTTAATAAATCAAAGGAAGCCGGTATGGGTAGCTCTGTGATGATTATTAATGGTGTGGGAGGAACTGTGCTAACAGAACAGCACGCGATTAATTCTGCCAAGGTACTTAATCTAACTCAGCCAAAATTTGCTTCTACCTTGGTGCTTACAGCACATAAAGGCCTTGCTCATTATCAAAATAGATACGATGGAGAGTTCATTGAGCTAAACACAACTCAATTATTTGAAGAGCTGTATTTATTTATGAGTCATTTGGCCCTCGAAAGCACCATTTTTAGAAGTGATCATGCTTCTAATAGCCTCGTACTCAAGGGAGTGTTAGGTAAAGACAAACAACTTTTTCTTTCGCAAATAGAAGAAGCTATCAATAATCCTGAGGCGATGCATCTAAGAATGAATAAATCTGGGATTCGATTTTAGGTTGTATAGTTGATTTTTCTTTTTTATTTCTAATGACTATTTTATAATTGTATAGACTTTAGACTAACATATGGATAGAAGAAAATTCCTAGTTTCAACTTCTCTTTCGTTAGGAGCTGTATCCATTCCAACATTTGGGATGGCAAATAAAATTGGTCATGCCAGTGAGAATTCTCAATTAAAGCCTAAAAGGCTTTCTAAAGGAGATGTTATAGGCCTAATTGCACCTGGAAGTGGAGTAGGGAGGTCTTCATTTGAAAAAGCGGTTGCTACAATTAAACGATTAGGCTTTACACCTTATTACACAGAAAACCTCCGAGTAAATAATGGCTTTTTAGGAGGCACTGATCAACAACGAGTTGATGATATCCATCACATGTTTGAAAATGATACAGTAGATGGAATTTTGTGTATCCGAGGTGGGTATGGCAGTAATCGACTTTTGGCTATGATTGATTATGCTCTAATTAAATCCAATCCCAAGCTTTTTATGGGTTATAGTGATATTACAGCCTTATTATACGGCATTTATAGCCAAACTGGATTAACTTGCTTTCATGGCCCTGTGGGCGTTTCGTCTTTTAAAGACTATGCTGAAAAGATCTTTGTTAAGGAAGTAGTTTCGGCAAAAAAAGGATTAGTAATAACCCGACCTAAGACTTGGCTTGAAAAAGAAGACAACGCATTTAACAGCCTAATTATAAACAGCGGAAAGTCTCAAGGTATTTTAGTTGGCGGAAATTTAAGTGTGCTAGTTGCACTCATTGGAACACCCTATGACATTGATTTCTCTGGTAAAATACTGTTTTTAGAGGAAATTGGAGAGTCTCCCTACAAAATTGATCGAATGCTGACCCAGTTATTATTATCAGGTAAGCTAGCTCAATTGAAAGGAATTGCTCTAGGCGTGTTTATTGATTGTGATGATGATCCTGAGGACGAAGGCTATGACAAATCAGTTTCGTTAGAAGAAGTGTTAAAAGAAAGGCTTGATGGCTTATCAATACCTATTATGTATGGCCTTCCTTTCGGGCATATCAGCGATAATGCAACTATTCCTGTTGGAATTATGGCCGAGCTAAATACAGATAAAGAGTCACTAACAATTTTAGAATCAGTAGTGTCATAAGTAAATTATTATTTTCTCAGTCAGGGTAAAATACTTCAATTACAATTTTAATGAGTTGAATAGGTCAGATATATGACCAAAAAGTTGAAAAACTACCATTGTAGTTAAAATTTGACTGCCATAAAGTATTGATATATAAATAGATAGTGCTAATTAATTGAATGATTTGACCATTTTTTTATACCTAATGACTTTTATAATATTGTTATAACCAAAATGTTTAATCAACTAAACTAATGACTTATGAGGAAAATGATTACAAAATTAATTCTAATCGGGGTTTACATGATACCTATTTTGTCCTTTGGACAAAGTAATTCAGTATCTGGTACAATAACCGATGAAGAAGGAAGCCCGATGCCAGGTGTAAATGTTATTATAAAAGGTACGAGCGATGGGACTGTTACCGACATTGATGGTAACTATAAAATTGAAGCTCCAAGTGATGCTTCTTTAGTGTTTACTTTTATTGGGTATGCAGATCAAATAATTAATATAGGGTCACAATCTGTTATAAATGTAGATATGGTTGTAGATGTTACAAATCTGACTGAAGTTGTTGTTACTGCTTTTGGGATTTCTAGAGAAAAAAAAGCACTTGGATACTCGGTTGATCAAATGGATAAAGCTACCATTGAATCTACTGGGCAAACCAACATTGTTAATGCTTTACAGGGCAGGGTAGCTGGTGTTACCATCCGAAATTCTAGTGGAACGCCTGGCTCAGGGGCCGACATTATTATAAGAGGAATAAATTCATTAGATCCAAACCGAAGTTCCAGGCCATTATATATAATTGATGGAATAGAAATGAGTGATGATGTTGATGCTCTACCAATTGCACCTAGTGCAGGTTCAAATGCTTTTTCAGCAGGAACTCAAGCAAGTGTTAGTAATAGAGCTATTGATATAAATCCTCAAGATATTGAATCAATGAGTATTCTTAAAGGGGCAGCAGCTACAGCACTTTACGGAATAAGAGCTGCAAATGGCGTTATAATTATTACTACTAAAAAAGGAGAAAAAGGGAAAGCTCAAATTGGTATTTATTATAGCGCAGGATGGGAAAATGTAAATAAAACACCCACCGTACAAAGAGGATTTATTGATGGACATAGAAATACAAGTTTGAAAAGAAGTTTCTTATGGGATACATGGGGAGCAAAAGTGTTTAAAAAAGAAGATGATCCTACTAGAGATGTGTATGACGATTTCTTTCAAACTGGCAAAATACAAAGTTTTGGAGCTAGTGTTGCAGGTTCAAGTGAAACATTTAATTATCGTTTTTCTTTAGATAGGTTTGATCAAGCTGGTGTTATTCCTGAAACATCTTGGGGGAAAACTAATTTAAGCCTAACAACAGGAACTAAAATTGGTAAAAGGTTAGATGTTAATGCCACCGTAAAATACTCTAATTCTGGCGGTAATAGGCCTCACGAAGGAGATAAGTCTATTTTAAGTGATTTAAGCTATGTGCCAACAGTTGCAGATATGACTCAATACGAAACACCTTATACATATAGTGGAAACGCTTTCGTAGGTATTATTGATCATCCATTATACCTTGCTGAGCATAATAAATATGAAGATAATGTTAATAGGTATATTACAGGTCTTGGGTTTAAGTATGAAATCAATGACAATATAAGTCTCAATTATAACATCGGAACAGATATTTACAGTGATGTTAGAACTCGTATTGTTGATCCAGAAACAGATGAAGGCTCAAAAGTAAATGGTTTTATT
>CAZDQR010000093.1:0-10617 GCA_964507315.1 uncultured Roseivirgaceae bacterium | reverse complement strand
GGGTGAGCAGTTTCTAGAAAGACTCCTGCCACATCATTAATTTCTTGATATTCCTTCAGGCCTAGATAACCAACAGCTCCGTGTGGGTCTGCAGTATAGCCAAGTGCTTGCAGCGCTCGAAGAGCTTCTTTTGTTTCCTCATCTGTATAGGCAGTTCCAGTAACACTTTTGGCAAATGCCTCTTGCGAATTATCGAACAAGTAGTTCAGCCTAACAAAATTACTAGGGTTACCTACATCCATGGCATTGGAAATGGTTGCAACGCTAGGTTTAGGTGTAAATTCTCCCGTTTGTAAATAATGAGGTACAATATCGTTTACATTGGTGGAGGCCAAAAAGTGATGAATAGGTAAACCCATTTGCTGGGCAAAATAACCAGCGGTTAAATTACCAAAATTGCCACTAGGTACAGAAAATACAATAGGCTTTTGGGTCTGCTTTACCATTTGCCCATAGGCATAAAAATAGTAAAACGATTGGGGTATTAGTCGTGCAATATTTATAGAATTGGCAGAAGTAAGCCCTAATTGTTTGCTTAATTCTTGATCTAAAAAAGCTGTTTTAACTAACTTCTGACAATCATCAAAGCTTCCTTCGATTTCAAGGGCTTTTATATTTTGTCCAAGGGTAGTCATCTGTTTTTCTTGGAACGGACTTACTTTCCCTTTTGGATAAAGTAAAACAACTTGCACACCCTCAACTCCTAAAAAGCCATTGGCAACAGCACTTCCAGTATCTCCAGAAGTAGCGGCTAATACGGTAACTTGCTCATTTTTAATCTCATTAAAATAGCTGAGGCACCTTGCCATAAAACGGGCTCCAACATCTTTAAAAGCAAGTGTTGGCCCATGGTAAAGCTCTAATGAATATACATCCTCTTCTACTTTAACAACAGGTGTTTCAAAGGATAGCACTTCGTACACGAGTGTTTTTAAATCTGCTTCTGGTATTTCGTTTCCAACAAAAAGTTTAGCTACTTCAAACCCAATTTCTTGGAGGCTTAAGTTAGGAAGGTCTTTAAAAAACGAATTTGGTAATACTGGAATAGATTCCGGTAAAAAAAGTCCATTATCATCTGGCAATCCCTTACGAACAGCTTCTTGAAAACTCACTTTTATAGAGGGGTTATTGGTGCTAAAGTATTTCATTAGTTTACTCGTTTGGCTCCTTCCGGATTAATTTTAGATATATAATAATTGACTTCAAGGTCTGATGAAGCATACACTTTCTTATACGATTTCATCACTAATTTGGCAGATTCTTCACCTTTACAAAAGCTAAATATTGTTGGCCCAGAACCTGCTATGTTGGTACCAATGGCACCAGCAATTAAAGTCGCCTTTTTAGCTTCATCATAATGAGGGATTAGCTTCGACCGTTTCGGTTCTGCTAGCATATCTACCATTGATCGACCGAGTAAATCATAGTCATTTGAGGTTAAAGCGAGCACTAGGCCCGCTACATTCCCAAATTGAATAACCGCATTGGAAATACTCATGGTACGGCCCAACATACGTTTGGCTTGCTTAGTTTTAATCTCCACTTGTGGGTGAGCTGCTACTACCCATAAATCTGCTGGGTAAGAGATGGAAAGCACATCCATTTCTTCATTACTTCTAACCACTGAAAATCCACCAAGCAGCGATGGTGCCACATTGTCAAAATGTAGTTGGTTCGATGCAAGTTTTTCACCAACGCCTGCAAAGGGCAATAATTCTCTTCTAGTAAAAGGGTTGTCCAATAATTCATTCACGGCAAAAGCTCCTGCAACAGCAGCAGAGGAAGAAGAGCCAAGGCCACTTCCCGGCTTTACTGTTTTTTGGATGTTAAACGAGATACCTCTTTTTTCTCCAACGGCATCCAATAATGCTTGTGCGGCAGCGGTAGTTACGTTTAATTCTGGCTTAGTTGGTAATCCATCTGCCCCAGAAATTGACTCGATAATTAATTTATTTGTATCGTTAAACCACACTTCTACAAAGTCACCAAGGGTGGGTACTGCAAATCCGAAAATATCGAATCCGCAAGATACATTCGCAATGGAAGCCGGAGCAAAAACTTTTATTTTATTCATGATTTACATGTGTATGCTAATCTCAACACTTCATTATTACTTTCCTCATGGAAAAATTGACTTATAAGCTTGAACCCATATTTTTGATAAAAGGCTCTTCCTATTTCGTTTTTTTCAAACACTTCAACTTCTAAATTTTCGTTTGATTCAGAAACAAAATCAAGCAACTTAGACCCAATGCCTTTAGATTGATTATCGGGTAATACAAAAAGCCCTGCAATTTCATTGCCCATCATACTTACAAAGTCAAGAACAGAATCTTCTTTTTCATATACCCCGGTTTCAGAATTAGGCACATAAAGAGTTCTCATATCCCCTTTTACCTTTTCAACATAGGAAACTTCTAAAAAATGATGAGGAATGGATGATGATTTATACCAAATGTCTAAAATTGCCTCTAAATCTTCTGGAGTGTGTTTTCGTATCATTATTAAGGTGTTTTAGGTATTTGCAGCTTTAATTATATCGGCAAAAATACCACTTGCAGTTACTTCGGCACCTGCACCAGCTCCTTTAATCACCAAGGGCTGTGAAAAATACCGCCTGCTTTTAAACGACACAATATTGTCTTTCCCATCTAAATGATAAAAAGGATGATCAGAAGCCACTTCCATCGGTTGTGTACTTGCTTCATCGGCATTAAACTTAGCTATATATTTTATTTTTTTGCCATATTTTTGAGCCGCTTCATACTGCTTTTTAAAGAAGTCTTCCTCTTTTTCTAAGGCCTCAAAGAAGGCCTCTCCCTCAAATTCCATGCAATGTTTAGGTACGCAAGGAGTTGTATTGATATCTTTTTCTTCGAGTTCATTTCCAGCTTCACGAGCTAAAATAAGTAGCTTCCGCATTACATCCTTTCCACTTATATCAAGCCTTGGATCAGGTTCTGTATATCCTTCTTCTTTGGCTTGGCGCACCACAGAAGCAAAGCTTCTAGTGCCATCATAGGTGTTAAAAATAAAATTAAGACTTCCTGAAAGTACGCCTTGTACATCTAAAATTTCATCACCACTCTTTACCATATCATTAAGGGTAGAAATTACTGGTAATCCGGCTCCCACATTAGTTTCGAACAAAAACTTAGTTCTAAATTTCTGTTCTAATCCTTTAAGGTGGCTATAGGTTGAATAACTGGAAGAACAAGCTACCTTATTAGGAGTTACGATAGAAATACTTTCTGATAAAACCTGAGCATAAGTAGAGGCAATAGCCTCGGAAGCGGTGTTATCTACAAACACCGCATTTCGTAGGTTTAATTCGCTCATTTTTGTAATAAAAGAGCCGATTTCCATAGGCTCTCCTTTGGCTAAAGAGTCTTTCCAGTTATCTAACGAAATTCCATCCGTGTCAAAATTCATTGTGCGGCTATTGGCTAAACCGACCACCTTTAAATCAAGCTGGTGTTTTTTGTACAAATATGATTGTTGTGATTTTATCTGTTCTAATAAGGTAGCTCCTACGTTGCCAACACCTACGATAAACACATTAAGTGATTTTGTATCTGATAAAAAGAAGGCTTCGTGAACACTGTTTAAGGCCTTTTTAAGGTCTTTTGTGTAGATTACTACTGAGATGTTTCGTTGAGAAGATCCGTTGGCAATCGCTACTACATTAACTCCATTATGACCTAAGGTGTTAAACATTTTTCCGCTTACACCTACTTGATCTTGCATTTTATTGCCCACAATAGCGATAATGGAAAGCTCCGTTTTGATTTTTAATGGGGCCACCTTGCCCACATTAATCTCCAATTCAAACTCGTTTTCAATGGCTTCTTTGGCCGTTTCAACCGCCTCTGGAAGTATAGCAACAGAAATAGAATGCTCAGAAGAGGCTTGGGTTATCAAAATTACATTGACTTCTGCACTAGATAAAGCCCTAAATAATCGGTGAGAGAAATTTGGTATTCCTACCATTCCAGGACCTCTTAACGAAACCAATGCGATGTCTTTAATACTTGTGAGCCCTTTAATAATGGTAGAAGACCCGTTGGAATCTTCAGAAATTAAAGTGCCTGGGTGAGCTGGTTCAAAAGTGTTTTTGATTTGAATAGGTATTTTTTTCTTTAGTACCGGCATTATAGAAGGTGGATAAATCACCTTAGCCCCAAAGTGAGAAAGCTCCATGGCTTCCTCGTAAGAAATCTTATTAATCAAATGAGCTCGTTTCACAATTCGAGGGTCTGCGGTCATCATTCCACTTACATCTGTCCAAATTTCTAGCACAGAAGCATCTAGTGCAGATGCAATAATGGCTGCAGTATAATCAGAGCCGCCTCTACCTAAAGTAGAAAGGTGACCAGCCTTGGAAGAAGCAATAAAGCCAGGGCAAATATGTACCCCTGTACAATTTGCTAATACTTCTTTAATTGCCTTGTCGGTTGCATTAAAATCCACAGAAGAGGTTCCTGTGTTGGTGAATATGAATGACCGAGGATCTAGAAGAGTTGCTCTTTCTAAATCGAGTTTTACATATTCTGAAATGATGAGCGAAGAAAGGCGCTCTCCAAAACTCACAATTTGACTGTAGGTTCGAGGAGTTAATTCATCTACCAATGAAACTCCTTGACAAACCTCTTTGAGCTTGTTTATTAACCCATCTACTTGTACTATGAGCTCATAGGAGTTTGCCCCTTTAAATAGAACTGAAATAGCCTCTTTGTGCTGTGCCTCAATGTCCTTAATTCCTTGTAAATAGGATTTATCTGCATTGGTTGCGTTCTTCGCAACTTGTTCTAGTTTATTGGTCACTTGGCTAAAAGCAGAAACCACCACTATCAAAGATTTATCCTTCGATTTTGACTTTATAATGTCTTTAACCAGTTTTATATTATGAGCGTTGGCAACAGAAGTGCCTCCAAATTTTAAAATTTGCATTTTTATCTAAGAAAAATTATTGATATTGAAACTGGAGTTTTACCAACTCCGGACGGAGGTAAGCGATATTAACCCCAAAGGGTAATACCTATAAGCATCGTAATAATAATAGACATCATCCTGCCTTGGGTGGCAATAATAATGATAGATATGGTTTGTCTATTTTTCACGAGGGGCAAATGTAGAGAGGGAATGCTTACTAGGCAATACTAAGTACTAGAAATTAAGTGCTTAAAAATAAACGTCATTCTCCGAATTCGCTGTTTAGCGAATATCGGAGAATCTGCTAAAATCGAGTATTATCAACTTCGGGAGAAGTTGGTGATTGTCCCGTCAAGTGGGATAATGACGACATCGTTATATGTAGATAGTCACTCCGTAGGAGTCTTAGCCATTTAAAAGAAAATATCACTGTCAAAGTTTTAAACTTTGACAGTGATAAGATTTAAGGTTAAAAAGGGGGTGCCGGCACAAGGCCGGCAACGAATTAATATTTACGAACCACAAGCAATGCACTCATCGGGATTATCCAATGAGCAAGCCATATCTGCTTGATTTTGCTCTTTTAAAGCCTCGGTATTTACAACCTGTTCGTGTTCTTTGGTAACAGTAAACTTAATGGCATCGGTAGCAGCGTTAGAACGTAAATAATACATACCTGTTTTCAATCCTTTTTTCCATGCGTGGAAATGCATAGAGGTTAACTTCCCAAAGTTAGGGTCCAATATATGCACATTCATACTTTGCGATTGACATACATAAGCTCCACGGTCTGCAGCCATATCAATAATGGTTTTTTGCGAAATCTCCCAAACCGTTTTATATAAATCCTTTATGTTTTGAGGAATATTAGGAATATTTTGAACAGATCCATTGGCTTGAATCAATCTGTTTTTCATCGTATCATCCCAAATACCTAAGGAAATTAAGTCTTTTAATAAATGCTTATTAACTACTACAAATTCACCAGAAAGTACACGTCTATTATAAATGTTAGTGGTGTAAGGCTCAAATGTTTCATTATTTCCCATAATTTGAGAAGTAGAAGCCGTTGGCATTGGAGCCATTAATAAGGAGTTTCTAACTCCATTTTTCTTCACTTCTTTCTTCAAACTTGCCCAGTCCCAACGGTTAGTAGGGTTAACACCCCACATATCAAATTGGAAAATACCTTTAGATACAGGAGAGCCTTTAAAGGTTTCATACGCACCATCTTTAATAGCTAAATCTTTCGAAGCGGTCATCGAAGCAAAGTACATGGTTTCAAATATGTCGATGTTTAGTGCTTTTGCTTCTTCCGATTCAAAAGGCATTCTTAACAACAAGAATGTATCTGCTAATCCTTGTACACCAAGCCCGATAGGACGGTGGCGCATATTAGAAGTTCTAGCTTCTTTAACAGGGTAGTAATTACGATCAATAACCTTGTTTAGGTTTTTGGTAGCTGTATAGGTTACGTCATATAGTTTCTGATGATCGAACGTGCCATCAATCACAAATTTTGGAAGAGATAGCGAAGCCAAATTACAAACAGCTACTTCATCAGGAGAGGAGTATTCAATAATCTCCGTACAAAGATTACTTGATTTAATAACCCCTAAATTTTTCTGATTCGATTTTTTATTCGCAGCATCCTTGTACATCATGTAAGGAGTACCGGTTTCCATTTGAGATTCTAATATTTCGAACCACAAATCTTGGGCTTTCACCATTCTACGCTGTTTTCCTTCTTTTACATACTTATTATAAAGCCTTTCAAAGTCATCACCATAGCAATCTGCTAACCCTGGAGCTTCGTTAGGGCAGAATAGAGCCCATTCTTCATTGGCCTCTACTTTTTGCATAAACAAATCAGGAATCCAAAGTGCGTAGAATAAGTCACGAGCTCTTAACTCTTCTTTCCCGTGATTTTTCTTTAAATCTAAGAAATTGAAAATATCATCGTGCCAAGGCTCTAAATAAATAGCAAAGCTACCTTTTCGTTTTCCTCCTCCTTGATCAACATAACGAGCCGTCATATCAAAGTTGCGAAGCATAGGTACAATACCATTTGAAATGCCATTCGTTCCTCGAATGTAAGAACCAGTTGCACGTACATTGTGTATGCTAATTCCAATTCCACCTGCTGACTGAGAAATTTTTGCAGTTTGTTTTAGGGTATCGTAAATACCATCAATACTATCGTCCTTCATGGTTAGCAAAAAGCAAGACGACATTTGAGGTTTAGGAGTACCTGCATTAAACAAAGTTGGCGTAGCGTGCGTGAACCATTTCTCACTCATTAAGTTGTAAGTATCAATGGCCGCATCAATATCATCCATATGGATCCCGATTGAAACACGCATTAACATATGCTGAGGACGTTCCACCACTTGCCCATCTAGTTTCATTAAATAAGAACGCTCTAAAGTTCTAAACCCAAAATAATCGTACCCAAAATCACGATCATAAATTATGCTAGAATCCAATAATGCTGCGTTCTTACTTATAACCCCATACGCTTCTTTCGAAATTAAAGGCGCGTTTTTACCTGTTTTAGGATCAACGTAGGTGTAAAGGCGCTTCATTGTATTTGAAAACGACTTACTTGTAGTTTTGTGGAGGTTAGAAATAGCTACTCTTGCTGCTAGTTTTGCATAATCTGGGTGGCTAGTGGTTAACGAAGCAGCGGTTTCTGCGGCTAAATTATCAAGTTCAACGGTTGAGACACCATCATAAATACCTGCAATCACCTTTTTGGCTATATCTATAGGGGTTATGTAATTGGAATCTAATCCATAACAAAGCTTTTCAATTCTTGCGGTGATCTTGTCAAATTTTACCGTTTCGTGCCGGCCATCTCTTTTTACTACTAGCATTGGGTTATCAGGTTTGGGTGGTTAATGATCCGATTGCAATCGGAGGTTAATAAGTTAAAAGTCTTCGTCTAGACTAAATTTTGGTGTATCATCTTGTTCGGAGGTTACACCTGCTTTTTTGTACTCGCCTACTCTTTTTTCAAAGAAGTTGGTTTTTCCTTGCAAGGAGATAAGCTCCATGAAATCGAACGGGTTTTCTACATTATATTGTTTTGGGCAACCTACTTCCATCAGTAATCGGTCTGCCACAAACTCTATATACTGGCACATTAATTCGGAATTCATTCCAATTAAGCCAACAGGTAAAGCTTCGGTTACAAACTCTTTTTCCATATCAACAGCATCCACAATTATTTTTGTGATTACTTGAGGATCAAGTTTGTTAACAACGTGGTTATTATAAAGGAGACAAGCAAAATCGCAATGCAAGCCTTCGTCTCTTGATATTAATTCGTTAGAAAAGCTTAACCCAGGCATAAGCCCTCTTTTCTTCAACCAGAAAATAGAACAAAAACTACCGGAAAAGAAGATGCCTTCTACTGCAGCAAATGCAATTAAGCGCTCTGCAAAAGTGCCTTCATCGATCCAACGCAATGCCCAATCGGCCTTTTTCTTTACCATAGGCATGGTATCTATGGCATTAAATAACTTGTCCTTTTCTTTATTGTCTTTAACATAGGTATCAATAAGTAAAGAATAGGTCTCAGAATGAATGTTTTCAATTGCCAATTGAAAACCATAAAAGAACTTTGCTTCTGTGTATTGAACCTCAGAAACAAAGTTTTCTGCTAGGTTTTCGTTAACGATGCCATCACTAGCAGCAAAAAAGGCAAGAACATGACTTATAAAATGACGTTCGCCATCGTTTAGGTCTGCCCAGTCTTTAATGTCTTGGCTTAAGTCAATTTCTTCGGCAGTCCAAAAACTTGCTTCTGCCTTTTTGTAATATTCCCATATATCATCGTGCTGAATTGGGAACAACACAAAACGGTTTTTGTTTTCTTTTAATATAGGTTCTTCAGTCATTATAATAATTATTCAAACATACGAGATCAATAAAACATAGTACTCCCAACCAGATATTGTGTGAAATCAATAAAAAGCATTGTGAAACAACATTTATTTCACAATTAAACTTGCTATAAAAAATGATTTTTGGCGAGATTACCGCCTACAAAAAAGGGAAAACTAAATTGAAAAATCAAGCACTTTACAGAAAGAATTTTTTGCAATAATTTGTATTAAAATAGTGCAATTAAATATTATAAATGATTGTATAACAGATAGATACACTTGTGTGGTGAATTTGATGCTTAAATGCATATCTCTCATATTGAGGCAATTGTGTAACTAAAATATTTTTGGAAGCAAACTCAAAATATTGGGAGTTAATGTGTTGTAGCTTTAACGTGTTATTTTCACAATTAGAAATCACTTTGTTTTGCTTATATAAACAGCTATATTTGCACTTCATTTGGAAAAACTGAATAAAGTTTAAATAATTTAATAGATGTACGCAATAGTAGAAATAGGCGGCAAGCAGTTCAAAGTAACACAAGACCAATTTGTTTATGCACCAAAAATGCAAGACGAAGAAGGCGCTTCCGTAGAATTCGACCGAGTATTGTTAATGGATAACGATGGTAAGGTTGAAGTAGGAGCACCCACAGTTAAGGGCGCTAAAGTTTCAGGTAAAATTCTGGGACATGTTAGAGGCGACAAAGTAATTGTCTTTAAAAAGAAGAGAAGAAAAGGCTATAAGGTTCGTAATGGGCACCGCCAAGACTTCACAAAGGTTTTAATTGAAAGTATTTCTAAATAATATAGAAGATGGCACATAAGAAAGGAGCGGGTAGTTCTAAAAACGGTAGAGAGTCGGAAAGTAAACGACTTGGCGTTAAAATATATGGTGGTCAGGCTGCAATTGCTGGTAATATCATTGTTCGTCAAAGAGGAACAAAACATCACCCAGGAACCAATGTTGGTTTAGGAAAGGATCATACATTGTTTGCACTCAAATCTGGAGTTGTAACTTTTAGAAAAGGAAGAAACGATCGTTCGTATGTTTCGATTGAAGAAGTAGCAGGATAAGTAATATTTTTCTTAGCATATTAGAAGCCTTCCCCTTTTTTTGGGGAGGGCTTTTTTGTGGTTGTGAAAGTTTATTTTTCATTCTCAAACAATTGATGTAGAATAACATTTACCTTAAATAAACCAATAGTACAGGTTGTCACAGAAATTCACCAATCATCACTACCCTCGTTATGTTTTTATTATACCACTACCAAGATGTTAGATAAGTTTATTTTTACACCCAAATATTTATATTAACAAATAACATTCACGAAATAATCGGTAGGTATTTTTTTATTAGTAGGTAAAACACCTAATTTTAAGGTTGAAAAGTAATTTTATGTTCAATCTAAACAAAATAGTATGAAAAAAGTATTACTACTCGGCTTGAGTTTTCTCATGGCAACATCCATGTCGTTTGCTCAAGATCGGACAGTATCTGGTACTGTAACATCTGCAGAAGATGGTTCTACATTACCAGGAGTTAATGTGGTGGTCAAAGGAACCACAAATGGTGGAGTTACCGATATGGATGGTAACTTTAAGATAAGTGTACCAGAAGATGGTGGTACATTGGTGTTCTCTTTTATTGGGTTAGAAACTCAAGAAGTAGAGATTGGTACGCGTAGCGTAATTGATATGCAAATGGCTTCTGATGTGAAACAACTTGGTGAAGTTGTAGTAACAGCAGTGGGTATTGAGCAAAATAAAAGAACCTTAGGGTACTCTGTTCAAA
>CAZDQR010000092.1:0-10626 GCA_964507315.1 uncultured Roseivirgaceae bacterium | reverse complement strand
GGCTCAAAGTTGAATAAAAATAATGGAACAAAAAAGAAGGTTTCTATCTGTATGCCTTAAAAAGTTCTATAAGTTCAAATCTGAGAGATATTCATACTCTTTCTAAATAAAAACGGCTATAAATATAGATTTACGCTAACTTTGATCTACCAAGTAGCACTAAAATGACGAACAAACATCACTCACTTTTGCACGATTTTCCGGCTATATCCAGAGAAGAATGGAATAAAAAGGCAACGATCGATTTAAAAGGTAAATCTATTGAATCTTTGGCTTCTAAATTTGAAGACAATATAGAAGTAGCACCTTATTATACCAAAGAAGATGTAGCAGGACTTGAGTACACTAAAGGTTCTGAGAATTGTTTAGCAGCAAAATCAACTTTAGATGGAGAGCCTAGAGAATGGGTAAACTATCAAAAAATTTATGTTGAGGATGAAAAAGTAGCAAATAAAACTGCGATAGAAGCATTAAACCTAGGTGCAACAGGGTTAATCTTTAACATAAAAAATAAAATTAATTTTGAACAGCTGCTTGATGGAATACATTTAGATGCGTGTGCTATTTCTTTTGAAGGAAAAGGCCAGCTTGAAGACTACATCGAATTTGCTACAAAAACGGTTGATATAAATACAATAACAGGTTTTTGGTCACTAAACAATGCTGAATCTGCCGGCCAACTAAAAACACAAGTTATTAGTTCAGAGCCAAGCTCTGTTACGCAACAATTGGCACAATTAGCTGCCCAAGCACAACAGCTGATTAACAATAAGGAACAACTAAATTCTACTTTATTTAAGGTTGAAATTGGAGTTAACTATTTCTTAGAAATAGCTAAAATAAGAGCCTTAAGAATAATCATCACGCAAGTATTAGCATCTAAAAACATAAATATAGAACAATCAGAAATAGAAATTTTAGCAGTTTCAAGTACTTGGTCGAATAGCGGTTTAGCTCCACACGAAAATATACTTAAAGGATCCACAGCTGCTATGGCAGCGATTATTGGTGGTTGCAATGCACTTTATGTAACTCCCGAAAATAAGAACGAAAAGCTTAGTAATAGAACAGCGAGAAATATCTCTTCTATTCTAAAAGAGGAATCCTTTCTTAATAAGGTAATTGACCCTGCCGCTGGCTCCTATTACCTAGAGCACTTAACAAATAACTTAGTTAAAGAAACACTAGCTTCGATTGGAACCTCATCTCTTGCTGAACCGATCAACCCTATCGAAACAAGTCCACCCAAAGGGTGGATGAGTAATGAAAAAGTGGAGATCTATCCTTGGTACACCAAAGACAGTATTACAGGCTTGGAGCATATAAAATTTCAAGCTGGCATTCCTCCCTATTTAAGAGGGCCATACAGCACAATGTATGCAACACGACCTTGGACAATTCGGCAATATGCAGGGTTTTCAACGGCTAAAGAATCTAATGCCTTTTACAGAAGAAACTTGGCTGATGGCCAAAAAGGCTTATCCATCGCATTTGATTTAGCAACACACAGAGGTTATGATTCTGACCACCCAAGAGTGGTGGGCGATGTTGGCAAAGCAGGCGTTGCCATAGATTCTGTTTTAGATATGGAAGTGCTTTTTAAAGACATTCCGCTTGATAAAATGTCTGTTTCTATGACGATGAATGGTGCAGTATTACCCATTTTAGCATTTTATATTGTAGCTGCAGAAGAAAGTGGCGTACCCAAAGAAAAGCTTACAGGCACCATTCAAAATGATATTCTAAAGGAGTTTATGGTAAGAAACACGTATGTATATCCCCCTGCGCCTTCGATGAAAATCATATCAGATATTTTTGAATATACATCTAAGTATATGCCAAAATTTAACTCCATTAGCATTAGTGGATACCACATTCAAGAAGCTGGAGGAACCGCAGATATTGAGTTAGCTTATACATTGGCAGATGGATTAGAATATTTAAGAACCGGCATAAAAGCAGGGTTAGATATTGATGCTTTTGCTCCAAGGCTTTCCTTTTTTTGGGGCATTGGAATGAACCATTTTATGGAAATTGCCAAGCTTAGAGCAGGGAGATTACTTTGGGCAAAAATTGTAAAACAATTCAATCCTAAAAATCCCAAGTCAATGGCTCTAAGAACCCATAGCCAAACATCTGGCTGGAGTTTAACAGAGCAAGACCCTTATAATAATGTTGTTAGAACTTGCGTAGAAGCTATGGCCGCAGTACTTGGCCACACCCAAAGTTTGCACACTAATGCATTAGACGAAGCCATTGCACTACCAACAGATTATTCAGCCAAAATTGCGCGAAACACGCAAAAATATTTACAAACAGAAACTGGCATTACTAAAGTAGCTGATCCTTGGGGCGGTTCTTATTACGTAGAATCCTTAACCAACGATTTAATGCAACGTGCATGGAAGCTGATTGAAGAAATTGAAGAGGCAGGTGGCATGGCCAAAGCAATTGAAACTGGCTTGCCTAAGATGAAAATTGAAGCAGCTGCAGCTCGTAAGCAAGCACGAATAGACGCCAATAAGGATATTATTGTAGGTGTAAACAAATACAAAGTAAAAGATACTACCGAATTAGAACTATTAGAAATAGATAATGACTCGGTAAGAGAAGAGCAGGTTAAAAAGCTAATACAGATAAAATCAGATAGAAATAACGAAAAAGTAACATTAGCGCTAGAAAATTTAGGACTCGCAGCAAAAAATGGAGAAGGTAATTTACTTGAGTTATCTATAGAGGCTGCAAGACATCGAGCAACGCTCGGAGAAATTACCCAAGCAATGGAATCCACTTTTGGCAGATATACTGCTTCTGTTAAATCTATTTCTGGTGTATACTCAAGCGAAGCAAAAATGGATCAACAATTTAAAGATGCCCTAGCGCTCTCAGATAAATTCGCTTCTCTAGAGGGCAGACGGCCACGTATTTTAGTGGCAAAAATGGGCCAAGACGGCCACGACAGAGGAGCAAAAGTAATAGCCACTTCTTTTGCGGATTTAGGATTTGATGTGGACATTGGTCCTTTATTTCAAACGCCAGAAGAAGTAGCCAAGCAAGCAGTTGAAAATGATGTGCATGTTGTTGGAGCCTCAAGTTTAGCAGCTGGGCATAAAACGTTAATTCCTCAATTAATAAAAGCCTTAAAACAGTATAAGCGAGAAGACATCATGGTTGTTGCTGGTGGAGTAATTCCACCTAAAGACTATGATTTTTTATACAATAAAGGAGTTTCAGCTATCTTCGGGCCTGGAACAGTGATTTCGAAGTCGGCTATAGAAATTATAAATAAGCTAATAGAATAGCATTGCAGAATTATTCACATAAAATCCAGATTTAATTTCATTGACTTGGTGCTAAATTGAGTATTTTTATCATATGAAAAACTCATGCCAAAAAACTGTACTCATTATTTTACTTATCCTCTTTTGGGGAACTAATCAAAGCGTGGCCCAAAATTGGGATAAAATGCTCGATAAGATTAATTCCACATATGAAATAGGTGACTATATTAAAACAAAAAAATACCTTATAAAGCTAAAAAAGAAGACCGCAAAAAAACTAGGTAAGGAAAATAAATACATTGCTGAATTTTATTTACTATCAGCTCGCAATAATTTGGCGCAAGGCATGCTAACTGATTTTTCTACCGATATAGAGAAGGCTTTAGCAATGAGTGAACGTGTTTTTACCGTTAATTCAGAGGAACATGTGATTTATATGAACAGAGCTTCCTCTCTGCTCATCCTTAACGGTGAAATTCTAAAAGCCTTTAATCTGGCCAATAAAGCACAGGAGCTAACAGAGCAACTGAATGCATCAGAAAGGTTGGCCGCACTTACAAAGTTAAATTTAAGCGCTGTTTATTCAGGTATGGGCTTTTATGAAAAATCGATCTCCTTTATTGATGAAAACAAAGATTACTTTTTAGGGAGAGCTATTACTAAAGAATCATATATAGATCCTAAAACCGGTAAATTAAAAACTAAAAGACTCCCCCAAAAAGAAGTCAATCAAAGGTTAGATGAATACGCTCAACTAATAAATTTAAGAGCAAATACATATCGCTTAATGGGCGATTTTAAAAAAGCAGATACTGAGTTTGAGCTGGCAGGAGATTGGATTAGTAATAATTTAGGAAAATCAAACTTAAGGTATATTGAGAATCAATTGAATCATGGAAACCTACTTTCAGAAAATGGAACTAATGAAAAAGTTACCCGTGAGTATTACGAAACAGCCCTAAGCAAATTAAAAAAAGACCACAGCGAAGCACATTACTTAGCACTTGAAATCTATGAAAGCCTATTAAAAAACTATCTTAACAATAATGATAACGCTAGATTTAAAAATTTAAAATCTGAGTATGACCGCGTTATCAAAAAATACTTTAATAAAAAGAGCCTTGTTTACATAAAATTAGAAACCATTGAGTATAGCAAAAAACTAGATGAGCAAAAACCCAAAGGCATAGAAAATTCGAGCCTTGGACTTTTAGCTAATTATAAAGTTATACCTGCAATACATAAAGAACGAATAAAACTTTATGAATTTGCATACCGAGCTGCATTGCAAGGTGGCCAATACAAAAACGCGGACTCATATTTAGATAAGGTGCTAGAAATAAAGGCGGGTCTTTATGGTTCAAATGCGCCAGAATACCATCTTACAAAAACAGAAGTAGCCAATTTTTACATAGATTATACTGATAAAATAAAGGAGGCAGGAGAAATTTACTTTAACAATTTCGAAAAAGTGGTTAAGCCTGAAATTAAACCTGGCCATATCAGATATGTTCGAATTCAAAATCATTTAAGTAAGTATTATGAACTCACAGATAATTTTGAAAAAGCAAAAATATCGTTAGAAGATGCCCTGCTAGCCACTAGGATAAAGTATAATAATACTGACATTGCTTATGGTAGCGAACTAGTAAAAATTGCCGACTTACAAATAAAGATTGGTGAATATAAGGAAGCAGAAAAAAATATTACAACAGCCAAAGAAATACTAATAACTCTAAAAAAAGACAAAGAAAAACTAGTACAATATATAGCTGCATTAGAAGCAAATGCAAAACTAAGTGCTATGAAAGGCGATTTTGAGAGTGCCAAAGACGAAATTATAAAGTCGCAAAAATTACTATTAAAAGCCACTAACCTAGCAGAGTATGACGTTTTAGCATCAACTGTAAATCTTGCTGACATTTATGTAAAGTATGGTAAAATCAGTAAAACGAGAGAGGCTCTAGAAACAGTTATTGCTAACTACGAATCGTTGTATGGCAAAGAAAGCAACCGGCTTATAATTCCATTATTAAGTTATGGAAATCTGCAATTAGTAAATGGAGAATATACAGATTCTGAAAAAAGCACGCGTAGAGCACTTAAAATATCCATTGCCCAATTTGGAGAAAATTCTTCAAAAACAGCTTTTTGTAAAAAGCAGCTAGCCGCTATTTATACGTCTCTCGGGGATTACAAAAAAGCACTTAGCAATATTAATTCAGCAATTAGTATTCAAAAATCTATCTATGGGAATGAGCATATTGAAGTAGCAAAATCACTTTCTCAATTAGCTATAATTAAGTTTTATAAAAATGAGCCACCCAAAACCATTGAGCCCATTTTTAATGAATCTAAGAGAATTATTGCAGAAAAAATAGGCAACAGAACTCCTATGTATGCTGATGTAATAAAGGATTTATCAATTATATATATAGAACAAAATAGGTTTGATGATGCCTTTAACTCTTTAGCGCTTGCAGAAAGCATTTGGAAAATGAGGGTAAAAGACAAAAAAAATCTAAACCTTGCAAGTATTTACTCTTTAACAGGAGATATCTATTACCAACAAAAAAATTATGTAAAAGCAGAAGAAAAATACAACCAAGCAAAGAAATTATATGAGGGCTTTTTTAGTGATAAACACCCAGATTACGTGCAAGTAATCTCTAAATTATCCAAAGTATATTACATGCAGGGTGATAAACGTAGAGCTAAGAAAACTAGCCAGGAAGTAATCAACAATTACGATAACTTCATTAAAACTTATTTTGCATCGCTAAGTGAGCGTGAAAAATCTGAATATTGGAATACCATTAAATCAGATTACGAATTTTTTAACACCATTGCGATTGAGTTTAGACATGAAGATCCAAAGCTAATTGAGCAGGTTTATAATAATGCATTATCCACTAAAGCAATATTGCTCAACTCATCTATTAAAATTAGAGAGACCATCCTTAAAGGAGATAACGAAGAACTTAAGAAGAACTACTTAGCTTGGTTAGATAAGAAAGAGTTTTTAACAACCGTGCTTTCTATGAGTACAGAGCAGCTTTATGAGAATGAAATTGACCCAGCTTTACTAATGGATGAAGTTGAACAATTAGAAAAACAATTAAGCGAAGATTCTGAATTGTTTGGAGCAAATAATGATAAGGGTAGAATTACTTGGCATAATGTACAGGATGTTCTCAACCCTGATGAAGTAGCGATTGAAATAATCAGGTTCAGGTATTTCGATCACATATTTACCGATTCTATAATTTACATGGGTGTTTACGTAAAAGAAGCCAAAACGCTTAAAACACCAGGTATGTTTGTTATCAATAACGGTAAAGAGCTAGAAGGCAAATACTTTAAAGTATATAGAAACAGTATTATTTACCGAATTAAAGACAATTACTCGAATGAGCAATATTGGAAACCCATTGTTGATGTAGTAGGTAATACATCAACAATATATTTATCTGCAGATGGTGTGTATAACCAAATAAACTTAGAGGCCATTCCAACATCAAACGATAAATATGTATTAGATAATTCAAATATTGTATTGGTTAGCAACACCAAGGATATTTTCTTAAACAAGAAAAAAACGAAATCAAAGACATCCAACAGTGCATCAATGTTTGGTAACCCAATCTATTATGTAGATGCAGATAAGCCTGCACGTGGAGCCATTGGGCAACTACCTGGCACCGAAAAAGAAATTAACGCCCTTATTCAGCTTTTAAATGACAAAGGGTGGACTACTACAGAAAATCTAGAGCTAGAAGCAACAGAAAAGGAAATTAAATTAGTGAGAAGCCCAAAAATATTTCACGTAGCAACTCACGGATTTTTTACACCTGCACAGCAAATAGAACAAAGTGCTGCTTCAGGTCAAAAAGAAGCCACTGCATTAGAAAACCCTCTATTACGAACTGGTCTTCTACTAACTGGAGCAGGAGATTTACTCAACAAAACGGAGTTTAACTATAACGAAGAAGATGGCATTCTAACTGCCTATGAAGCAATGAATATGAACTTAGACAACACTGACTTAGTAGTATTAAGTGCCTGCGAAACAGGCCTTGGTGAGACCAAAATGGGCGAAGGCGTTTATGGTTTACAACGAGCATTTATGGTAGCAGGTGCTAAAACTTTAATCATGAGCATGTTTAAAGTAGATGATACTGCCACTCAAAAACTAATGGTTAACTTTTATACAAAATGGTTAACGACCGGTAATAAACGCCAATCGTTTGTGGAAGCTAAAAAAGAACTAAGAAACGAATATGAAGATCCAATATATTGGGGTGCTTTTATAATGATTGGCTTAGAATAATTAATAAAACAACCTATTGGAACAAATGGAAAACATTTTTAGTAAAGAAATTACTGATGGTTTAGTGCATAGAATAGAGCAACTAACAAACGAGACTGAAAGGAAGTGGGGTAAAATGACGGTTGGGCAAATGTTGGCACATTGTAACGTTAGTTATGAAATGGTTTATTCAGATAAACACCCAAAACCAAATGCCTTTATAAGATTTATTCTAAAACTCTTAGTTAAAAACAAAGTTGTAAATGATGTTCCTTACAAAAAAAACGGAAAGACTGCTCCACAATTTTTAATGAAGGATGAAAAAGATTTTGAGCAAGAGAAAAAACGGTTAATCGCTTACATTCAACAAACTCAAGAATTAGGAGAATCTCATTTCGATAATAAAGAATCTCATTCTTTTGGTAAATTATCTACTCAAGAATGGAATAATTTATTTTACAAGCACCTTGATCATCACCTTACTCAATTTGGAGTTTAATCTATGCCGATAGAAATTGAAAGAAAGTACCTCATTGCGAATAATGATTGGGAGCCATTAGTAATCAACTCGTTTTCAATTAAACAAGGCTACCTTAACCTTGCACCCGAACGAACCGTTAGAGTTCGAATAAAGGAAAATAGTGCATTTATTACTATAAAGGGAAAGACAAAAGGGATATGCCGTGCTGAATTTGAATACCCAATACCTTTACAAGAGGCTGTACAATTAATCTTACTTAGTGAAGGATCGCTCATTGAAAAAGTTAGATACGAAATTTCGTATGAAGGCAACATATGGGAAGTTGATCTATTTTCTGGCGAAAATAAAGGATTAATAATTGCCGAGATAGAACTACCTTCTGAAAGCCATCACTTTAAAATTCCTCAATGGATTGGCAAAGAGGTCTCAGAGGATGCTCGGTATTATAATGCCAATTTAGTTACCACCCCGTACTTAAACTGGTAACTATTCACCAATATTCCATATTTTATCATAACCCATTTCTACCTCTTTTCTTCTTAACGTAGAAATTCCTTCTTTTAGTGAATGTAATAATTGCTCATGGCTACACACCCTTAAAAGTTCTTCTTTACTTGATTTTAGTAAGGCTTCATTATACGGGATTCCATCACCCAAAATAACATACCCATCCACATACTTACCAAGTTTGTTATTGTTTTCTTCGTCTCTGCCAATAACACTTATGTACAACCTAGGAACGAGCACTAGTTTCCCTTTCTCATTTGCAGCAATTTGCAACCCTAATTTCATAGATAACAATCCATCAACATCTCCTGCAGATTTCATTAAATTAACCATTGGGTTATCTGAAGTTAAATTTGTAGAAAGGTTTCCAAATATTTCACCCAAACTTTCAGGGCTAGACCTTTTTGTGCCTTTATAAGACATTTTAACTTTTTGATCGTTCATTACTTCATCAACAGGAAACATTTCACTGTATTCTGGTGCTTTAATAACTTCCTCCACAGGAACGAATCCCACCTCATATTCGGACTCAAAAAACGCCACCACATCCTTATAAATTTCATCCATAGCATACTCCCAATATGAAGCTGGCAATTCTGGGAAATCGTAAGTAGTAGTGGTTGTGGTAGTTCGAGTATATGTTGTATTACCAATTGTTCTGGAACTAGAAGATGTATTAGATTCCTGTTTAAAAGTATTGGCTGTTAATGTAAAAGAGGTTAAACCAAATTTCGAGGCTTTTGAAAAAGGAATACCAGTGGTTGCATTAGGCTTATAAAACTCATACCCGATTTTCTTATCTTTAGATTTTCCTGTAACTCTAAGAGAAACCATTAATCCATCATCCTGCTTGCCTTTAATAATTACAGGTAAAGAAGAATAGGCAATCATTTGAATTTCTGAAGAGCTTAGGTTTCCGGGTTTTTGCTCTTCGCCATATTTTGAACTTGGTAATGATTTTTTTCTTTCTACAATAAGCCAATTTTCTCCCTTATTAAAATTACCTGCATTCATCTGTCCAGATATTTCTGGATTTGCAAGTGCTTCTTTAGGAATGGTCACTTTAATTTCACCCTCTTTTTTTACCTGAAAATCGGCAAAATGGTTGAGTGCCCTGGCTCCCATTACATCAGTAACTAGCGATACTTTTACCCTAGTGCCAATAGTACCAGGAGGGTTATAATAAACCAACTCTATATCTTCCGATAAATCTAAAATTGGAAGAGATGATTCTCCATTTACAGACAAAATTTCTATCCCAGGAATTCGGTTTAGAACAAAAGAAGCTTCATCTCCTGTTTCTGTTGTAATAGATATAGTTGCTGGCTCTAAAAACTGATTTTTCTTCACCATCATATAACTCCCCAAGCCTACATATTCCATGGGAACATCATTGGACTTTACCTCTCCTTTAACTTCTAACATTCCTATTCCCTCTGCCTTAGTAAAGGTTACAGCTGCAATATAATCACCCTCAATAGTACCTTCTGGGAAATACTTGGATTCTGAAGTTCTTATTTCTGGCGGGTAGGTACCACAGATATATGTAATAATTGCAGATGCCTCCTCTAGTGACTCCGCTTTCCCAGTCATAAGATTGCCACTTAACTTTCCTAGTTTTTCACCTAAATGCAATTTGGGAACTTTAAACCCCTTCTTTTTCTTTTTTTTAGCATCATCTTGCCCTAAAGCTGAAAAAGATATAATAAGGCTGAGAACTAAATAGAGTACGTGCTTCATAGTATAAAATTTACACTAAACTACCTCATTGTGAAGTGTCGAACAATACCCTAAATTACGTATTTTTTAATACCCTATAGCGGGTATATATAAGAAACATTATGCCCTAACGAGCTCTAAGATTGTTATTTCTGGTAAGATACCTACCCTACCAGGGTACCCTAAAAATCCAAATCCACGATTTACGTATAGATGTTGATTTTCTTCAGTATAAAGATCGGCCCATTGCTTGTACATATATTGGCTAGGCGACCAACGAAAATTACCAATTTCAACCCCAAACTGAAAGCCGTGAGTATGGCCTGCCA
>CAZDQR010000091.1:0-10647 GCA_964507315.1 uncultured Roseivirgaceae bacterium | reverse complement strand
GAAATCTTTTTTAACAATTGGCAAATAGTACTTTTTGCAATTTAAGAATTTGGATTTTTGTTAAATATCTTAAAAAGTATTTTACTCGTTACAAAGTAGATAATGAGCATAGTAACAGCACCTAAATAAATGCCATTCGATAATAAATGGTCTAGGCCATATTGGTATAAATACAAGCCTATTGAAACAGCAAAATTAAATAGGCCGTAAAGCATGTTTTGCACATTGCCAAAACCGAATCCACCAAGTATTCGTCTTTTTCATACGCCTAACACATAATGTGGCATGGCATTCATTAAAGCAACTCCGATAATAAAGTCGATTATGTTCATAATTAAATTAGCTAATTTAGTTTTTCATCCTGAGGAATGAGAAATTTACTGCTCTATAAAAATAATTTTCTTTTCTTACTATGGGTTCTCGTGTTTCGAAATAGAAGTACGGATTAATCCAGCATTTTACTCATTAATTCTGTTAGAAAAGGCTCTGCTTTGGCAGCGGCTGCCAATATTTTTTCAATCTTAACTTCTTCAATCGCACCGGGGTAGCATAGGTCGGTTATAACCGAAACGGCAAAGCATGGCAGCGCCATATGGCGAGCTACAATTACTTCGGGTACCGTACTCATGCCCACTGCATCAGCTCCAATAATGCTTAAATATTTATACTCGGCAGGCGTTTCTAAATTTGGGCCAGGTACCACCGCATATACCCCTTGGTGCACTTGGCAATCCATAGATTTAGCTATTTCTACTCCTTTATCAATTAATTGGTGGCTATAAGGTTGGCTCATATCTGGAAAGCGTGGCCCAAGCTCATCATAATTAGCTCCTGTGAGCGGGTTATCTGGTTGCAGGTTGATATGATCGTTGAGGATCATTAAATCGGCAATTTTAAAATTGGTGTTAAGACCTCCTGCTGCATTGGAAACAAATAATTGCTTGATACCAAGCAATTTCATAACACGTACTGGGAATGTAACTTGTTTTAGCGTGTAGCCTTCATAATAATGAAATCGACCTTGCATTACCACTACTTTTTTGCCATTCAGTTTTCCTATCAATAGTTTTCCATGATGGCTTTCAACAGTAGAAACAGGAAAATGAGGGATGTCGTCATACTCAATTTCTTGTTCAACTTCCATTAACTTAACTAAACCACCTAAGCCAGTACCTAATATGATGCCAGTTTCAGGCTTAAAATCTAATTGTGCTTTTATATAGGCTCCAGCCTCTCTTATTTTTTTCATCACTTAAAATTTGTGGTGTAATTATCGTTCATTTAGAATTTATTTAAAAGTTTAAAGGAATGTAGAATAAGGATAAATAATAAAGGCTACTCCAAGTGTTTGGAATAGCCTTTATAGAAAATGGATTTTTCTATTTTTTTCTACTTGCTTCAAGTATAATGGTTATGGAAACTTCATCACCAATTACAGTAGTTGCGATATAATCACCGGTTCCTACATTATAGTCGTTTCTATTAATTTTAAATTCACCTTTAATACCCATTATTACAACTCCTTCCCTTGACGGGTGATCTCCAACTCCCAACACGTTGAAAGGAACCTCAATAGTTTTAGTAGTACTCTTAACAGTTAAATTACCTTTGGCAATAAACCCCTCTTCGTGTTTAGAAATACTTGTAGATTCGAACTTCATATTAGGGTACTTCTCTGAATTAAAAAAATCTGCTGATTGCAAATGTTTATCTCTTTTGTCACTGTCAGTCTTAACACTGGCCACTTTAACATTAAAACTCACGGAACTATTATCAAGGTCAGCTGGGTCAAATTTTAATTCTGCTGAATAGTCATTAAAGGATCCTTCAACTGGTGTAAAAAAGTGTGTAACTTCAAATCTAATTTTACTGTGACTTCCACTAATATTCCAACTTGGGGGCTCAACGCTAGAAGTAGTAAAAGAAAATAGTATGCCAATGAATGCTATCTGAATAGATTTTAGAAATATTTTGTTCATAGTAAATTATAGTTTAAACTTTGATACATTGTGAATGTCAAAACTAGAATTTTATTCTAAGAATAGAACCATTTTTATATATATGGTAAATGCAACTTTGATTTATTTCTTTCGGTTACCTTCTATTACAACTTTAATGGCAACTTCTTCTCCCACAACAGCAGTGGCAGCCCAGCTTCCGGTTCCAACACCATAATCATTTCTGTTAATGGTAAGGCCTCCTTTAATTGCAATAATTTCAACTCCTTTTTTCATCGGATGATCACCTCTGCCTAATACGTTAAATGGTACTTCTACCATTTTTGTTACATCTCTAATGGTTAATTTTCCGTTGGCCACAAATCCATCTACCGTTTTTTTAATTTCTGAAGATGTAAACTTCATTTCTGGATACTTTGGCGCATCAAAGAAATCTCCCGATTGTAAATGCTTATCTCTTTTGTCGCTGTCTGTTTTAACACTAGCTACTTTAACAGCAAAACTTACCGAGCTTCCTCCAAGGTCAGCTTCATCAAAAACTAAGGATCCTTTATACTCATTAAAAGAGCCTTCAACTGGTGTAAAAAAGTGGTTTACTTCAAAGCTAATTTTGGTGTGATTTTTATCGATATTCCAAGTAGGAGCTTCAACTTTAGTAGTAAACGAAAACAAAAATATCGCGGCAACTACTTGAATGGGTTTTAAAAATGTTTTGTTCATTATCAATCTAATTATTGTTTAAAGGTTTGTTTCTTTGCTAAACCTTAAACAAGCTATTATAGTTCCAACCTATGAAAGAGAAAATTTACATTATATCAGGCACCAATCGTCAGCAAGCTGTGTCGTTGCAAGTAGCAAATGTGTATCTGCAAGAGTTTAAAGCACTTGGAGTTGATTGTGAAATAATTGATTTGCAGCAGCTTCCTGCTGATTATCTTTTCTCTGGCCTTTATGAAAACGCTGGCAAAAATGAAATAGCAAATAAGTTTAGAGCACAGATGAAGGAGGGAAGCAAATTCGTTTTTGTGATTGCTGAGTATAACGGGTCTTTTCCAGGCGTATTAAAAGCGTTTATTGATGGTTTAGAGTTTCCTGATTCCTTTATGAATAAAAAATGTGCATTGGTAGGCTTATCTGCTGGAGATCAAGGAGCGGTGTTGGCCATGAGTCATTTAACAGATATTCTTAATTATTGTGGAGCCCATGTATTAGCAAAGAAACCTAAATTGGCCATAATAAGTAAGAATATGGAAAATGGTGTGATAACTAATGAGCGCTATATGAAGCATATTAAAATGCAGGTGCAGCAGTTGTTAGATTTCTAGAAGACTAGAGATTACTAGATATTAGACATAAGACTAAAAAAAAGACATAAGATATTAGATTTAAGACATAGGATGAGAATTGTTAGTCTTAGGTCTAATAATCTAAAGTCTTAAATCTTCTTTATCCTGCTCGGGTTCTCTGTTATAAAGGCTTTCCAAGAGCTTGGTCCTTTTTTACGTGTGCCACCCTGAAAGTGATGACAAATAGCAACGCCTAACGCATCAGTTGCATCTAAAAGTGTTGGTATTTCTTCAAATTTTAATAATTGCTTAAGCATGGCAGCAACCTGCTCCTTACTGGCATTGCCATTTCCGGTTACTGCCATCTTTACTTTTTTAGGCGCATATTCTGTTATTGGGATATCTCTATAAAGAGCTGCAGCCATAGCAACTCCTTGAGCTCTGCCTAATTTAAGCATCGACTGTACGTTTTTGCCAAAGAAAGGGGCTTCTAGCGCAACTTCATCTGGGTGGTATTCATCAATAATGGAAAGAATTCGCTCAAATATTTTCTTTAGTTTTAATTCGTGAGTGACGTACTTTTTTAAGTGAATAACGCCAAACTGCAATAAAGTTAATTTTTGTCCAGTCACTTTTATCAAACCATATCCCATTACATTTGTTCCTGGGTCTATCCCTAAAATTATTTGTTCCTTTATTACAGTTTTAGCCATCGGTGCAATTTAGTAGAAATCTTACATATAGAAAAAACACATTCGCTTTTCGTGGAGTAGCAGTAGTGTTAAAAGGAGGCTTAATTGCAGCATCTTTTTATTATGTAATAAGTAAAATGTTGCTAGAACAGGTCGCATTGAAGGAAATTGCCTCCCTTTTTACTAATCTTAATTTTGTTTTATTGCTTGTTTTGTTAATCGTACTAATGGTTTTTAATTGGGCGATTGAAGCAAAAAAATGGCAAATAATTGCGGAAGGCCATCAGTATATATCATTTAGAAAAGCATTTAAAGCCATATTAGCGGGTGTATCTATGGATGCTGTGCTTCCGATGGGAGCAGGAGCGATAAGCAGCAAATTGCTTAGTGTTAATAATTCAGGCAAGAAGCAATTGGTGGCTCCGGTTATAATTGCACAAGGTATTCAATCAATTTGGACGGTGGCGTTTGGGTTGATTGGATTGAGCCAATTAGCTAATTTTACTACTATTTTTCCCATTTATGGAACGCCAAGTATTTATGTGTTAATAGGCATTGCATTTATTTTTATTGTCTGGGGATGGCGAAGAAAATGGTCTAATTCGTTTAAATTTTATATAGAATCAATAAAAAATGTTCCCGTTAGTATTTGGCTTTTAATTGCATCATTATCCTTGTTGCGTTATTTGATTTTCTTTGCACAATTATTAATTCTTTCTACTTATTTAGCCCCTGAAATACCTTTATCAGTACTCATTGGATGTATTAGTTGGATGTTTTTTGCTAAAACGATTATTCCGAAACCAGGCCATTTAGGAGCCTTAGGTATTCGTGGAGCATCAGTTGTGTTTTTTCTAAACTTAGTTGGTTATGCTAGTAGCGAAGTAGTATTGGCAACCGTTGTTTTGTGGTTCATCAACTTGGCGCTTCCATCCTTAGTGGGTTTGTATTTTATAAAAGATCTCCAATTTAAAAATAATATTGCCAATGATTGATTGGGGCTTTTCCATTTTAATAATCTTATACTGCTTTTCTATCCTTTATTTATGGATGGGCTGGGAGCGTATTGCAATCACAACTTCTGAGGACGCAATCCAATCTGTAGCCGTTCTCATTCCCATTAGAAATGAAGCTGCTACCATTTTGGGCTTGCTTAAAAGTTTGATTCAGCAATCTTATAATGGACCCATAGAAATTATTATTATTAATGATCATTCACAAGATGATTCTTATGAGTTGGTGGAGAGGTTTATTAAAACTAAACAACAATTTAAATTAATTTCGTTAGAGGAGAATGAAGGCAAAAAGGCCGCGATTAGTGCTGGAGTAAAATTATGCAGTTCTGATATTATTCTTACCACAGATGGGGATTGCATTGTGCTTTCTACTTGGGTGGAAACAATGGTAAATGCGTTTGAAGAAACTACTCAATTTGTGAGTGGACCTGTAAAATTCAGAAATGATTCAACCCTTTTTGCCCAAATGCAATCCATTGAATTTGCTTCATTAATTGGCAGTGGTGCCGCACTAATAGGCTGGCAAAGACCTGTAATGGCAAATGGAGCCAATATGGCTTTTAGAAAGAGTGTTTTTTTAGGGTTAAATGGGTTTGAAGGAAATGCCGAAACCGCTTCAGGCGATGACGTTTTTTTACTTCATAAAATTGCGGCCAAGTTTCCAAATAGTGTTGCTTTTGCAAAGCAAGAAGGTGCCATCATAGAAACTGCTGCCCAGCCTAATCTAAAGTTATTTATTCAGCAACGAATCCGTTGGGCAAGCAAGTGGAAAGCCTATAAAGACCTGTTTTCTAAACTAACAGCGATGTTGGTTTTTATAGGCTCATTAAGCTTGATTGTATTTCCATTTTTAGTTGACTTTGAAAGAAATTCGATGTTTTTATGGGCGAACTTATGGATTATTAAATCTTTTTTCGATTACTATTTTATCAGGCAGGTGTCTGTATTTTTAGGTGATAAAATCACTGTGTTTTCATTTGTTCTTTTGCAAGTTATATATCCATTTTATGTGGTTTTTACAGCCTTCTTTTCGCTTCGAAAATCGTATGTTTGGAAAGGAAGAACAGTACAATGACAAACGAAGAATTTGATATACTTGATGAGCTATATTTCTTAACAAGCATTAACAACTTACAGGAAAACTGTGGAATGAAATTACCAGAGTTAAAACTAAATTTGTGGCTGCTTATAGAACGAGAATGGGTGTTATGCCATCAAAATGGAGATGAAGAAATTATACCAACAAAAACTCAATTCGAAACTGAATTTAGCAATTATCATTATCTTGCATCCAAGAAAGGACTGTTAGCCCATAATGCCAAATAAAACCCATACATCCGACCTCGATTATAAGCAAAGGTATACCCTCAAGCAGATGGAGCTTAACTCCTTACTTGAAATTACTCAGGCAATTAATAATAATATGTCGGAGGAGAACCTCTATAAAATATATGAGTTTACCATCCGAGCTAATCAAAATATTAGTCAGTTGGTGCTAATTGTTAAAGATGAAGAGGATTGGGATCAGAAGGTGATTTATGGCGTTAAATCTATTGATGATCTAATGCTGGATAGGAATTATTTAGAAATTAGTGAAGTAACATCAATTAAAAATCCGGAAGCAGCGTTGGGTTTTGAGTGGGCAGTGCCTGTTAAACATAAAAATAATATGCTGGCTGTGGTGTTGGTAGCACAATCTGCAGACCAGCCCGAAGAATTAAATACTACTTTTTTACAGGCCATTAGTAATTTAATAATAGTTGCTATCGAAAATAAACGATTGGCTAGAACTCAATTGGCGGAAGAATCTTTTCGTAAGGAATTGGAAATTGCCAAAGGAGTTCAAAAATTATTATTTCCAGATAAACTGCCAGATGGCCACCGATTGAAGATGCAAGCAAGCTACTTGCCACACCATAGTATAGGGGGTGATTATTACGATTATATACCTATTAATGCCAATCAGTTTTTGATTTGCATTGCTGATGTATCTGGTAAAGGAATCCCAGCAGCTATTATGATGTCTAATTTTCAGGCTGCATTACATACCTTATTAAGGCAAACATCTAACCTAACAGAAATCGTGGAGGCACTTAATTTTCAGATTATGGAAAATGCCAAAGGCGATCAGTTTATTACTTTTTTTGGAGCGATTTATGATCATAGCTTAAGCACATTGGTGTATATAAACTCTGGCCACAACCCGCCTTATTTGGTAGATGGTAAAGGGGATATGATTGAACTTACAGAAGGAAGTACTGTTTTAGGGGCATTTGATGAGCTGCCATTTATAAACGAAGGATTTATTGATGACTTAAAAGGGTTTACTTTATTTGCATATACTGATGGACTTACCGAAACAGAAAACCCTCAAGGAGAGGAGTTCGGGAATGAACCATTGGAAGAATATTTTAGCGCAAATTATTCAAAACCGCTCACTCAAATCCATAGTGACATTTTAGCTATGGCGGATGATTTTAGACAAGCTGTGCCATACCGTGATGATATAACGATGTTGAGTTGTAAAGTAGAAGCTCGTTAAATGCTTCATCGAATTCCTAAATGGTTTCAACATTTATTTCCTAGTTATGTGTGGAATAAACAAACAAATGAGAAAGTTATTTATTTAACTTTTGATGACGGCCCAATTCCGGAAATTACAGACTGGGTGCTCCAAGTTTTAGAAGAGTATGAAGTAAAAGCGAGCTTTTTTGTAGTTGGAGAAAACGTAGAAAGGCATCCGCAAATAATAGAAAAAATCAATGCAGCGGGCCATACTATTGGTAATCATACTTTCCATCATTTAAAAGGTTGGAGAGCATCAACAAATGCTTATTTAGAAGATGTAGAAAGGTGTTCTAAGCAAATCGAACAAAATACTGATAAACGACCGAATTTGTTCCGTCCGCCCCACGGACGAATAAAACCTAGTCAGGCTAAGCAGCTACGTAATGCATATAGCATTATTATGTGGGACACCTTAACAGTAGATTACGACAGGGGTTTGAACGAGCATAAATGCTTGCAAAATTCCATTCGGGCTACACAACAAGGTTCTATTGTGGTTTTTCACGATAGTTATAAAGCAGAGAAAAATTTGCGATATGTTTTGCCCAAGTATATTGCTCATTTTAAATCGTTGGGTTATTCATTTAAGTCGTTATGATAGAATGGATAGCCATATCGGTTATTGGCATAGCCATTTTTGCAGAGCTGCTCTTAATAGTTCTATGGATAGCAAATTATAAAGCACATAAATCAGTGTTAAAGGAGGCTCCAACCGTGGTAATATTAGTTGCCGCTAGAGATGAAGAAGCCAATTTAGTCGAATGCTTGGATTCGCTACTTGAACTGGATTATTCTCCAGAGAAGTTGCAAATTTGGGTAGGTGATGATGCCTCAACAGATGGTACTTGGGAAATTATAGCTAGATATTCGAAAGAGTATTCGAACATAAATGGGATGCAAATTACCAAGAGCATTACCAAAGGAAACGGAAAGGCCAATGTGCTGGCCCAGCTGGCTCATCACTGTAAAAGTGATTGGATATTTATTACGGACGCTGATATAAGAGTGCCTAAACAATGGGTTAATACTATGCTGGCGGCCGCTGAAAAGGAAGAAGCGGTATTGGTAACTGGAACTTCTTTGGTAAGCGGGAGTGCTTTTTTTGCAAAAGTTCAACGGTTAGATTGGCTTTACGCTACGGCCATGCTTAAAGTGATTTCTGATACAGGCACACCTGTAACAACAATGGGCAATAACATGGCCATTTTACGAAGGGTATATGAGGAAGTTGGCGGATTCGAAAATTTGCATTTTTCGGTTACTGAAGATTTAGAGCTTTTTAAGCAAGTTGTAAAGAAACATCATACACTTAATTTGTTTTCTGAGGGTGTACTTAATAAATCAACGCCACAAAATTCAGTGCTAGAACTACTAATACAGCGTAAACGGTGGATGCGAGGTGCTTTTGAGTTGCCGTTGCAATTATTGGGCATTCTTCTGATACAGTCTTTTTACATGCCTGCAATAATTTTACTAATTATACTTAACCCAATGATAGGAGTTAGTTTATGGCTGATTAAATGGATGCTTCGTTTTTCGTTTGCAACTATATCTGCTAAGAAATTGGCCGAGAAGGTTTCAATATTTGATAGTTTTGTAACGGAGCTTTTTACAATGGTATTTTCATTAGCTTCGGTCATCTATTATTTATGGCCTGGTAAGGTATATTGGAAAGGACGGGCGTATTAATCCGTAATTGTACGAGAGGTACGAGCGAAGCAATCTCAATTTTAAAAGATTGCTTTACTTCGTTCGCAATGACGTTAAGAATGAAAGATAGAAAATAATGATAACAGTAAAACTATTTGGGATAACACGTGAAATTGTTGGACAGCCAATTTTGGAAATTAAAGATCCGATAAATACGGTGGCGCAACTAAAAGAGTTTATGACAGCGAACTATCCGAAGATTAAAGCATTAAATTCGTTACTCATTGCGGTAAATAGCGAATATGCTGAAGATGATATAATGATTAAATCCACCGATGAAGTTGCTTTAATTCCGCCTGTAAGTGGAGGGTAGGTAATGAGTAATGTTCAATTGGCAATTTTCAATTAAGAATTAAAAAAATAAAAACGATTATCAATTATAAAATGAATTCAGTTTTAGTTACCGATCAACCTTTAGATACACAAGCCATTATAAAATCGGTTGAGGATGTGGCAGGAGGTGCTGTAAATGTGTTTATTGGCACAGTACGTAATGCTACCAAAGGTAAAAAGGTGTTAAAATTGGAGTTTGAGGCTTACGAGCCAATGGCAACTAAAGAACTTGAAAAGATTATTGAGAAGGCAAAAATGAATTGGCCTATTTTAAAAGTGATGGTTCATCATCGTACTGGTCTGATGCAAATAGGAGAGGTGCCTGTCGTTATTGCTGTATCTACAGCTCACCGAGGAGCAGGGTTTAAAGCCTGCCAGTTTATTATTGATAGCTTAAAAGAAACGGTGCCTATCTGGAAAAAAGAATTTTTTGAAGACGGAGAAATTTGGGTGGCAGCTCATCCATAAAAATGAAGAATCAAGGACAAATTGCACTTTTTTTAAATGGGGAAGAACCTAAAGAATTACCATCTCTGAATGGGTATGAAGAAGTATTTTGTGCCGATGGAGCCTATCGTTTTTTTGCTCAATCTGAGGTGAAGCCAGATTTAATAATTGGCGATTTTGATTCTATTGCAGAACTGCCTTCTGGAATAGAACATATTCATACTCCTGACCAAAATTTTACGGATTTTGAGAAAGCCATTAAAATAATTATTAAAAAGGGATTTACCTCAGTGGATGTATTTGCTGCAAATGGACTAGAGCAAGATCATTTTCTGGGTAACCTTTCTACAGCATTGGCTTATAAAAACAAGTTGAAAATTACATTTTTCGATGATCGGCAAACTTATTTCTTTGTTGATAACAATGTAAAATTGATGAATGTTATTGGTAAAAAAATATCTCTATTCCCATTTCCTCTTACAAAACAGGTAACATCCGAAGGATTAGAATATCCCTTGGTAGGAACTGATTTGAGCATAGCACAAAATAAAGTAGGTACGCGTAATCTGGCTTTAGAGGAAACGGTTTCTATTCGATTCCTAGAAGGAGAGTTACTCCTTTTTGTAAACTTAGAAAC
>CAZDQR010000090.1:7884-10868 GCA_964507315.1 uncultured Roseivirgaceae bacterium | reverse complement strand
GCAGTACGCAATGCGGTTGATAAAGAAACCCTGGTAAAAGAAACAAAGGTCTTAAAAAAGAAAATTTCCAAATCAACCTCTATTATTGGCGAGTCCGCCCCTATTCAAAAAGTATTTGAAACGATAGAAAAAGTGGCTCCCTCTGAAGCACGTGTACTTATTACTGGGCCAAATGGGTCAGGTAAAGAGCTAATTGCTAAATCATTACATAAGAACAGCTCAAGAAAAAAGAGCCCACTAATTGAAGTTAATTGTGCGGCCATACCTAGCGAATTAATAGAAAGTGAACTTTTCGGGCACGAAAAAGGGGCCTTCACTTCTGCCATAAAACAACGCATTGGTAAATTTGAGCAAGCGCATAATGGCACCTTGTTTTTAGATGAAATTGGAGATATGAGCCTTTCTGCGCAAGCAAAAGTGCTTCGTGCGTTGCAAGAAAGTGTTATTACAAGAGTCGGTGGTGATAAAGAAATTAAAGTAAATGTGCGCGTATTTGCTGCCACAAACAAAAAACTAAAAGAAGAAATTGCTAATGGTAATTTCAGAGAAGACCTCTATCATAGACTAAGTGTTATTATTATTGATGTGCCGGGATTAAACGACCGAAAAGATGATATTCCTTTGCTTGTAAATCATTTTCTCCAGCTCATTGCCAATGAGTATGGTGCACCAGCTAAAACTATGGATTCCGATGCCATTAAGCTACTTCAAAAGCATAATTGGACTGGTAATATACGGGAACTAAGAAACGTTGTAGAGCGGCTTATCATCTTAGGAGGCGATGCTGCTATTACTGCAGAAGATGTTAACCAATTTGGCCATATTGGCTAACATATAAAAAGGCCATCTCTTTCGAAATGGCCTTCAAACTCTATTCCCCTTATCTTTATAACGTTCTAAAGTACTCAATTATTGAGCGAGCTTGCTCTTCACTCAGCCCCATATCAGTCATAGGTACATTATTATACTCTTCTAACAGCGCTTTGGCTGTTTCGTTTTTCTCTACCATTTCTTGAGGGTTCAAAATCATATTCATAATCCATTCTGGAGATCGCCTATCTAAAACACCTTTTTGAGCTGGACCAATAAACTTTACATCTGGTTTATGGCAAGCACTACACATTTGGTTATACAATTCTTTTCCAGCATCTGCCATTTCTTGATTAATAGCCTCATCTAATGTTACCGATGTAATAGGCCCAATCCCTTTATCAGCCATAAAATCAGTTGGAGCTTCTGTAACCGTCTCAACTTCTTCTATTACTATTTGCGATTCTTCCGACTGTACTTCTTCTTTTTGCTCGGTGGTTCCACCACAAGAAATAACAGTAGCCAAACTAATAATTCCTAAAACGTGCGCGATCTTTTTCATTTTTTAAAAATTTTATATGTAGATAAATATAGTTATAAATTAAGAATTGAGATTAATGAATAAACTTAAATTTTAAATATTTAATGTTCTCCCCTGCATCGTTAAACTTTTTTTCGAAACGAGTTTGAATACCATAGTGCTCTGCATTTAGAGGCGAACTGTACAAATTCATAGTGTGCTCCAACTCGGCAATATCATCTCGCTCTGCAAGCACGTCTAAGGTGTACCTAAACAAGGCGGTGTTGTCAGTTTTAAATTTAAACCAGCCATCTGGTGTTAATATACTTTTGTACATCTCCAAATACCGAGGATGTGTTAATCTCCGTTTTTCGTCTCTTAATTTCGGTCTTGGGTCAGGAAATGTAAGCCATATTTCATTTACTTCATTGGAAGAAAAGAGCTTAGGTAATTCTAAAATATGGCTTCTTAAAAACGCCACATTAGTAAGTTCTTCTTCCATTGCTTGGCTACTACCCACCCAAATGCGTTCTCCTTTTAAATCGATACCGATAAAATTGGTATCCTTTAATACACGAGCTAAGCCAACGGTATACTCCCCTTTTCCACAAGCAAGTTCAATGGCAATAGGATTGCTATTTTTAAACTGGAGCTTATTCCAGTTTCCTTTGATATTATCATAAATAGACTTGCCTATTTCTATGCAATTATCTCTTTGCTGTATTTCAGCAAATCGCTGTAGTTTACTTCGCATTAGTTTTTTACAATCATCCTGAATTGAATTCAGAATAGCTTTTTTAATAACCTCGGTTAAATTATAACTCTTCTATTTCTGCCACCACAAAAGTAGAGCCACCAATAAAAATCAAATCATTATTACGCGCATTTATTTTGGCCGCTGCAATTGCTTCTAAAACTGATTTATAACTTTCTCCTTTTAAATTCAATTTTAGGGCCTCATTAGCTAACTTGTTTGCATTTAGAGCCCTTGGAATATCCGCTGCACAAAAATAATAGTGAGCTTCAGTTGGCAAAAGAGTAAGCACTTCGTTTATTGATTTATCCTCTACCATTCCCCAAACAATATGTAGTTGCTCGTAATTATACTGCCCTAACTGGTTAATAATCATGTTAACACCATCTACATTATGCCCTGTATCACAAATAGTTAAAGGTTGTTTATTTAATGTTTGCCAACGCCCTTTGAGGTTTGTATTTTGGACTACGCGCTCAAGGCCGTTCATAATATTATTGTCTGTAATATCAAACTCAATCAATTTATCAATTGTTTCTAAAACGCCAGGAATATTAAGCCGTTGGTAACTTCCTTTTAAATCTGGGGTTAGCCCTTCAATTTCTACTTCCCCTGATTTAATGATATTCAACCTTTCAGTATTTGCTTGCTCAACTAGATAAGTATCAGAGGCAAAAGTTAGTTTGGTTCCAATATCATTGGCCGTTTTAATAAATACAGATTCAATCTCTTCTTGTTTTTGACTAATAACAACTGGAACACCTTTCTTAATAACGCCAGCCTTTTCAACGGCTATCTTTTCTAATGAGTCTCCAAGTAGTGCTTGATGATCGAAGCCAATATTAGTAATAAGTGAAACTTCTGGTGTTATAATATTGGTTGAGTCTAACCTGCCCCCTA